>NZ_RIBZ01000592.1:0-3885 GCF_003721215.1 Streptomyces botrytidirepellens | reverse complement strand
GAGCTGGTCTCCGACGGGGTGACCGTCTTCCTCACCACGCAGTACCTGGAGGAGGCCGACGAGTTGGCCGACCGCATCGCCGTGCTCAACGACGGCAAGATCGCCGCCGAAGGGAGCGCCGAGGAGCTGAAACGGCTCATCCCCGGCGGACACGTGCGGCTCCGCTTCACCGACCCGTCCGCGTATCAGTCGGCCGCCTCCGCGCTGCGTGAGGTGACCCGGGACGACGAGGCGCTGTCGCTGCGGATCCCCAGCGACGGCAGCCAGCGCGAGCTGCGCTCCCTCCTCGACTGGCTCGACACGGCCGGCATCGAGGCGGACGAGCTGACCGTGCACACCCCCGACCTCGACGACGTGTTCTTCGCCCTGACCGGCGACAACAACCTCCCCAACCAGACCAAGGCGACCGTCCGATGAGTACTCCCGCCCTCTCCCTCGCCGTCCGCGACTCCGCCACCATGCTGCGCCGTAACCTCCTCCACGCCCGCCGCTACCCGTCCCTCACGCTGAACATCCTGCTGACGCCGATCGTCCTGCTGCTGCTCTTCGTCTACGTCTTCGGCGATGTGATGAGCGCGGGCATCGGGGGCGGCGGCGCCGATCGCTCCGCGTACATCGCCTACCTCGTCCCGGGCATCCTGGTGATGACCATCGGCGCCACCCCGGCGGGGACCGCGGTCTCCGTCTCCATGGATATGACGGAGGGCATCATCGCCCGCTTCCGCACGATGGCGATCCACCGCGGCTCCGTGCTCATCGGACACGTCCTCGGCAGTGTGCTGCAGGCGGTCATCAGCGTGGTACTCGTCGGCGCCGTCGCCGTGGCCATCGGCTTCCGGTCCACGGACGCCACCGCCCTGGAGTGGCTGGCGGCGTTCGGGCTGCTCACGCTGTTCGCCACGGCGCTCACCTGGATGGCCGTCGGGATGGGCATGGCCAGCCCGAACGCCGAGGCGGCCAGCAACAACGCGATGCCGCTGATCATGCTGCCGTTCATCTCCAGCGCCTTCGTGCCCATCGACGCGATGCCGGACTGGTTCCAGCCGATCGCCGAGTACCAGCCGTTCACCCCCGCCATCGAGACCCTGCGCGGGCTGCTGCTCGGCAGCGAGATCGGCAACAACGGGTGGATCACGATCGGCTGGGGCCTGGGTCTGACCGCGCTCGGCTACTCCTGGTCGAAGTCGCTGTTCAAGCGCGACCCGAAATGAGCGCGCGGGCGGCCTCCCGCAACTCGTCCCGCCCCAGGGCGGCGTACTCCAACACCGCGTCGGCGTACGCCGCCCCGTGGGCGTCCTCGGCCGCCCGCCGGGCGCGGGCCGCCGACATCGTCGGCTGGAAATCGCGCAGCACCCGCAGCCGTTCGGCCAGCGCGATCATCCGTACGCCACTGGCGTCACCGGACCCGTTGCCGGACGCGAGCCCCGCCATGCCGAGCGCGTGCAAAACCGTCCCGAGAACCGGTAGCTCCATGGGCGGGCAGGACGGGCCGGACAGCAGCGTCCGCAGCCGTTCGGCCTCCTCCGCGACCAGCTCGGGGCGACCGGCGTGCGCGTGCGCCGTCACCGCCGCCGAGTGGATCTGCAGCGCCCACTGGTCGACCCAGGGGTCGCCGCCGTACGGCGAACCGGCCTCGAACATCCGCGCCACGGCGCGGCGCCACAGGCCGAGCCCGGCCTCCGTCTGCCCGCGGGCGAGCGCGATCTCGGCGCGCACGCCGAGGTCGGGGCTGTAGAAGGCGTCCTGCTGCCGAACGCTGTCACCCTCCGCCTGCCGCAGCCAGTACTCGGCCTCGTCGGGATCGCCGCGCTGCAGACAGGCGGAGGCGAGGCCCCAGCGGATGCCGATGTAGTCGTGCTCGCCGCCGAGCCGCCGCAGCGTCTCCAGCGCGGTCCTGAGGTGCCCGTACGCGGCCTCGCCCTCCCCCAGCTTCAAGCACAGCTCGCTCAGCCGGGAGTGGGCCATGACCTGTATGGACGGGTTGTCTGTCAGTGCCAGTGCGGCGATCATCCGGCGAGCCGAGGCGAGCGCGCCGTCGATGTCGTGCTCGTACTCCCAGACGTAGGTGGCGACGCACTCGGCGATGCCGACGACCAGCGGCCGTTCGCTGTCGCAGAGCTTCCGCAGCACGTCGTAGCGGGGAGGCAGCATCTCGGGGACCGCGCTCAGCACCACCGCGGTGGCGCGCAGTAGCGTGTCCGGCGGGGCCGGGGGCAACCGCCGGAGGGTGACGAGATGGCGTACGACGTGCGGGCCGAAGTTCATGAACAGGCCCGCCGTGCACAACACCGCGGCGGTGCGGGCGACTTCGACGTATGCGGGCTCGGGGCGGTAGTGCGACAGCGGCGGGCCGGTGTCCGCTGCGAGGGCGGCGAGGCGGGGGTAGTCGGAGTCGGTGGACCACAGGGCGGCGAGGACGGCGGTGAGGGCGGCGGTGGTGGGGCCGTCCGTACGGGCCAGGGCGTACCGCAGGGCCAGCACGAGGTTGTCCTGCTCGGGTCTGATCCGCTCCCCGGCTGCCAGGGGTTCCGATCCGAAGAGCCAGTCGTGGTGCGCGACCCCGAAGTCCCGCGCCCAGGCGAGGAACCGGCCGATGGCCTCCTCTTCCTCGCCCGCCTCCGCGCGCCGGGCCGCGCTGAACTCCCGTACGGTCTCCAGCATCCGGAACCGCACGCCGACCGGGGTGTCGGCGACGGTGAGCAGCGACTGACCGGCCAACTGCTCCAGCAGGGACAGCGCGTCCTCGCCCAGCACCTGCTCGCCCGCCTCGCCGGAGAAGCCGCCGGGGAAGACGGACAGCGTGCGCAGCGCCGCCCTGGCGTCCTCCGCGAGCAGGTTCCAGCTCCACTCCACGACCGCGTGCAGCGTGCGGTGGCGCTCCGGCACGTCGCGGGCCCCACCGCGCAGCAGCGCGAACCGGTCGCCGAGGCGGCGGGCGATCTCCGGCACCGACAGCACCCGCACCCGCGCCGCGGCCAGCTCCACGGCGAGCGGCAGCCCGTCGAGGTGGCGGCACAGCTCGGCCACCGCGTCCGGCGGCAGCGCCACGCCGGGCCGGGCGGCGCGGGCCCGCTGTGTGAACAGCTCGATGCAGACGTCGAGGCCGAGCTCCGGCAGCGCGTACACCGCCTCCGATGTGAGGCCGAGCGGGGCCCGGCTGGTGGCGCACACCCGCAGGTCCTTCGAGGACGAGACCAGGACCCGTACGAGGTCGGCGGCGCCCCGGATGACCTGCTCGCAGTTGTCCAGCACCAGCAGCGCGGGCCCGGAGCCGAGCACACCGAGGATGCCGGTCACCGGGTCGGCCGCGGCATGGCCGCTCAGGGCGCCGTGCCGCCTCTCACCCGCGCCGAGCGCGGAGGCCACCTCCGCGGCCACGTCCTCGTCCGCGGTGACACCGGCGAGCGGCACGCAATACACCACCCGCTGCGCGTTCCCCAAGCTCTCGGCTTCGCTCGAGCAGGGGAGACCCCATTGGCGGCTGACGGCGTGCGCGAGCCGGGTCTTGCCGAGGCCGCCGGGGCCGACGACGGTGACGGCGCGGGAGGCGTGCAACAGCTGCTCCACCGCCGCGATGTCCTCGTCCCGGCCGAGGAGCGGGTTCGGCTCGTGCGGTACGCCGTGCCTGGCCACAGGCGCCTCGCCGCGCAGCAGCTCCCGCTGTACGGCCTTGAGCCCGGCGCCCGGATCCGTGCCGAGCGTCTCGCGCAGCTCACGGCGGTACGCCTCGTACCGCGTCAGCGCGGCGGACGGGCCCGCCGTCGCCCCCTCGCCGCGCAGCAGCTCGGCGAGCACCTCCTCGTCGCGCGGATGCTCGGCGGCGGCCACGGCCAGCGGCCCGGCCGCCTCCGCGTGCCGCCCCAGCCGGGCGAGCGCGAGCGCCCG
>NZ_RIBZ01000597.1:0-3842 GCF_003721215.1 Streptomyces botrytidirepellens | reverse complement strand
GCCTACGGCGGCGCGGAGGGCGTGGGCGGCGTGGGCGGCGTGACCCCGGTCGGGCGCGGGACGCGGGCCGCGGCCGCGCTCGCCGACGCCGGTCTCGGCGTCGTCCTCCAGGGTCTTGGCTCGGTGCTCCAGGACGTGCACGACGCGGTCCGCTCGGCGCCCCACCCGCCGCAGGAGTTCACCGTGCAGTTCGGGGTGCAAGTGGGCCAGGACCTCAAGCTCGGCATCGTGGGGGCGAACGGGAACGCCAGCCTCACCATCTCGGCCACCTGGCGGCCCGACCAGACGCCCCCGGACCAGCGCCCGCCGGACCAGCCCGCGCCGGGCGAGCCCACGCCCCCGCAACAGCCGCCACAGCAGCCGCCGTTGCCCGAGCCCACGGGCTGAGCCATGGGCTGGTTCCACCCGCGCGGGTCCGCGCCACGGCCCGCCGTGTCCATCCTGGCCAAGGACGACGGAAGACCGGCGGGCGCGGGGGTCTTGCTGCCCCGCCAGCACCTGCTGACCTGTGCCCATGTGGTCAACAGCGCCCTCGGCAAGGACATGCTGGCCCCGGATCACCCGGGGGCGGTCGCCGTCTCGGTACGGATCCACGGGCCGGAGCACACCGTCGAGGCCGATGCCGAGCTGACGGCCTGGATCCCGCCCCGGCGGGACGACGGCGGCCTGGGCGCCTTCGAGTGGAACGGCGACCTGGCCGTACTGCGGCTGGCCGGGGCGCTGCCGCCCGCGTTCGAGCCGCCGCGCTGGCACCCCATGGCCCGGCGGCAGTTCGTCCGCGCCTGGCACGGCAGCGGCGAGCCCGGGGTCTTCGCCGACGCCGAAGTGAGCGAATGCGACGGGCGGTTCGGCTACTTCGACGGGGCCGAACGCACCCTGGACATCGAACCCGCCTACAGCGGCGGCCCGCTGTGGTCGAACGAGGAGAGCGCCGTCGTCGGGCTCGTGACGGCGAAGCTGCGCGTCCGGGGCGAGCTGCGGCGCGCCTGGGGCATCCCCTGGCAGCGCGTGGCGTGGGAGCTGCGGAGCGCCGGAGTGGACCACCTCCTCCCCCGGCCCGACGACGACGTACGCGACCACCCGGCCTACGCGGAACTGACCACCCTGCTGGACGGGCCGCTGTCGCTGTCCGACGGCTGGGTGCGGTGCTGCCGCGCGGTCGCCCGCCAGTGCGGCCTGGACCACCG
Source organism: Streptomyces botrytidirepellens (assembly GCF_003721215.1). NCBI lineage: Bacteria > Bacillati > Actinomycetota > Actinomycetes > Kitasatosporales > Streptomycetaceae > Streptomyces > Streptomyces botrytidirepellens. The sequence continues at coordinate 2,655 of NZ_RIBZ01000597.1, read as the reverse complement.
CGCGGACGGCGCGCCCTCCGCCGACGAGTTCGCCCGGCTGCTGCTCACCCGGGGGCGCGCCCTCCCGGCGCTGGTCGAGGCGGTGCGCCCGACGGCGGGGCCGATCGCCGACGAACTCCTCGTCCTGGGACGCCGCTACGGTCTGCCCAAGCTGCTCACGCCGGGCGAGCACGGGGCGCTGCTGCGGCACCTGCGCGCCCTGCCCCCGGCCGCGGCCGCCGGTGTCCCCGGGGCCGTACGGGCGGCGCTGTCGCTGGCGGCGGCCCTGCCCGGCGCGCTCCTGGCCGGATTCGGCGCCGACGCCCCACAGGACGGTCATGAGGGGAGCGGCAACGGGCGCTTCGAGGCGCTGATCGCCCACCTGGAGGGCCTGTACGGCGACAGCACGCCGACCGATGACGGCCGCCTGGCCGTCCCGGGGCTGCTGCGCGCCGTGGAGTTCGTGGCCGCGGGCTGCTGCCCGACGGCCGAGCAGCAGGCCGACCTGTGGCAGTGGAACGCGGCCGTGGCCCGCCGTCTCGGCATCCATGACGCGGCGTTGAAGGACCGCCGCCACGACGCCAAGCAGTGGGCCCGGGGCGCGTCCCGGGGCTCCGCCCCGCCCCGGGTCGTCGCGAAGCTGTCGTCCTGCGGGAGCGCGGCGGTATCGGATGCGGGAGAGCAGCCGGAGCGCTACCGGCTGCGGCTGTGGTGCGACGACGGGGACGGGCTGCGCCAGGTGTCGGACGACAGCGAGCGGCCGCGCAGCCCGGAGGAGGCGGCGCAGGAGATCCTGGACGCGGTCGGTTCGCTGCGGCGGCCGGACCCGGCGGGCCCGCGCTTCGTCATCGAACTGGTCGTGGACCGGGACGCCCTGGAGGTGCCCGCCGACTCCTGGAAACCGGCCGGGGCGGCGGCGCTGCTCCCCGTGCCGCTCGGCGCCCCATATCCGCTGGTCGTCAACTGCCCCGAGCTGCGGGAGCTGAACGGGGAAGCCATGCTGGACCAGTGGCGGGAGCGCTGGGCCCGGCTGGACTCCGAGGAGCCGGTGCACATCGACGACGCCACGGCCCCCGACCCGGAGGCGGTGTGCGGTCTCCTCATGGAGCGGCTCACCGCCCATGTCACGGTCGACGTCGCGGCCCACCGGCGGGCGGGGGTCGTCCAGATGTGTCTGGCGGCGGGCGTTCCGGTGGTCCTGTGGGACCGCAGCGGGCAGCCGGGGTCCCCGGCCGTGCGGCACGCGACCGAGGTGCGGGCGCGGGAACTGCCCGAGGCGATACGGATGTACCGCACGAAGACCCTCCAGCGACCGGCCGATTACCCCGGGCGGCCGGTCCTCGCCTGGGCCGACGCCGGGCGGGCGCTGCCCCGGCTGGACCTCGTGGACCCCACGGAGTGACGGCGCGATGTCCGCTGACGCGGACCGAAAGGAAGGATCCCCGATGAACGCACGGGAACAGCACGAACAGCAGGGCTGGCGGCTGTTCCGGGGGGACGGCGTACCCCGGCAGGTGGAGATGCCGCCCGCACCGCCGTGGCGCCGCTTCGACGGCGCCACACCCGGCGAGGAGCGGGATTCGGGCCCAGGCCGCCCGTCGCCGTATCTGATCTCGCCCGAGCACGCCGACGTGGTCAACGCGGCCCTGCATCTGCGCCGTCCGCTGCTCGTCACCGGCAGCCCGGGCACCGGCAAGTCGTCCCTCGCGCGGGCGGTCGCGCACGAACTGGGGCTGGGCGAGGTGCTGCGCTGGCCCGTCAACAGCCGGTCCACCGTGCAGGACGCGCTCTACCGTTACGACGCGATCGGGCGGCTGCGCGAGACGACCCTGCTGCGGGACCGCGGCGAGGCCGAACCCGACATCGGCAGCTTCGTGCGGCTCGGCCCGCTGGGCACCGCGCTGGTGCCGGGCGACCGGCCCAGGGCGCTGCTCGTCGACGAGCTCGACAAGGGCGATGTCGACCTGCCGAACGACCTGCTGACCGTCTTCGAAGAGGGCGAGTTCGAGATCCCCGAGCTGGCCCGGCTGCCGGAGGAGCAGTCGGTGGTGGAGGTGCTCACCGAGCGGGCGGGCGAACGCGCCACGGTACGGCGGGGGCGGCTGGCCTGCGAGGAGTTCCCCGTCGTGGTGATCACCAGCAACGGCGAGCGCGACTTCCCGCCCGCCTTCCTCCGCCGCTGCGTACGGCTGGAGCTGCCCACCCCCGACGCGGAGCGGCTGCGGGCGATCGTCACCGCGCATCTGGGCGAGGAGGCGCTGGAGGAGGTCGATCAGCTGCTGGAGGTCTTCCTGCGGCGGCGCGCGGCGCGCGAGCTGGCCACCGATCAGCTGCTGAACGCCGTGTTCCTGCGGTCGGGCGGAGTGGACGTGACGGCGCAGGGGCTGCTGGAAGCGGTGCTGCACCGGCTGGGCGGGGCGGTGTGACCCATGGCCCGAGGGGACGGCGACCAGGGGCGGTTGGAACGGCTTGACGAGGCCATCACGGTCCTCGCGTCCGGCGGCGTGTATCTGTCGCGGGAAGAGCTGCTCGACGCCCTCTGGCTGGCCGGGCGGCTGCCCGAGTGCGACGCCGCGGGGGCGCCCCTGGAGCGCGCGGCGGCGCGCACCGGGCTGCCCCTGCCCGACGCGCGCCCCGCCACCCCGGCCGTACCCGCCTCCCCCGCCGTAGGGCCCG
>NZ_RIBZ01000591.1:0-3821 GCF_003721215.1 Streptomyces botrytidirepellens | reverse complement strand
GCTCGCCCTCGGCGGCGGCGTGCTCGCCGCGGGCGGCGCGGCGGGCGCCTGGGGCCTGCTCGCCCGCGACGGCGACACGGCGGCCACCCCGCCCAAGGGGGAGTCCCCGACCGCGTCCGGAGGAGCGTCGCGCCTCGTGTGGAAGGCCTCTGTCCAGTCTGACGGGATCGGCGACACCATCCCGTTTCCCGTCGGCGACGACCTGGCCCTGGTGTCCGACGCCGTACTGCTCTGCGTCGACGCGAGGACCGGCAAGCGGCGCGTGGAGCGTGACTTGAGCGGGGGGCCGAAGACCGTACTGTCGGACGGCCAGCGGCTGTTCGCGCTGGACAGTGGCCTCACGCGGATCCGGCTGGTCCCCGTCGACCTCACCACAGGGAGCTTCCGGGCGCCGCTCGCCGAGTTCGACGACCTCGACACGGTGGATACGCGCCTGGTAGTCGCGGTCGGCCGGGCCCTGATCCTGGAGGGGAAGACCACCAAGGGCTGGGTACGGATCGCCATCGACTCCCGCACCGGCAAGCAGCGGTGGCGCCGCCCGATGCCCGCTCCGCCGGAGGGCTCCATCGATTTGGCCGTGACCCCCATGGGATCGTCGTTCCTACGGACCGAGGAGAAGCTGGTCTCCCTGATCGACGCCCGCACCGGGGCGACCCGCTGGTCGGTGCGGATCCCCGAGGAGCTCTCGAACGTTCTCCCCGGGAGGACGCGGCACGCCATTTCGTCGGGCCACTTGTTCCTCGGCGCCTCGGAACTGCTCGCGCTGCGGCTCTCCGACGGCGAAACCGCGTGGCGCTTCGGCAAGGGCCGAAAGTTCGGCGAGCAGTACGAGGCGCCGCTCCCTCATTACGGCCCGCCGATCCTCAAGGACGGTGTCCTCTACACGGCGGAGCGCGACAACGGCGTCATCGCCCTGGAGCCCCGCAGCGGCCGCCTGCTGTGGGAGGAGGACAAGTCGACCGCGTCACCGCTCTCCTTCGCGGCCGCCCCCGCCGTGAACGGGAAGTACTTCTACGCCTCGCCGGACAACGACGCCCAGTGGATCGCGGCGATCGACCTGCGCACACACCGCGTGGCCTGGACCTTCCAGAGCCCCTTCGGAGACCAGGGCGGTGTGGCCCCGACGGTCATGGCGCTCCCCGCGGCCAAGCGGCTCATCGTCCTGCGCGGCTCCGCCGTGTGTGCCCTTGCGCTCGACGAGTAGCACTCGACCATCCCCACCCCACTTCAGGAGCCCCATGAACCCCCTCGGCACCGGCGATCCCCTCCGCCTCGGCCCGTACCGCCTCACCGGCGTGCTCGGGGCCGGCGGGATGGGGCAGGTGTACCTCGGGCGGGACGCGGCGGGCCGGACCGCGGCCGTCAAGGTGCTGCGGCCCGAGCTGGCGCACGATCCGGAGATGGCCCGGCGCTTCCTGCGCGAGGCGTACGCGGCGCAGGCCGTGCGCAGCGGCGGGGTGGCGCGGGTGCTGGCGGCGCAGACCGAGGGCGGACGGCCGTGGATCGCCACGGAGTTCCTGGTGGGGCCCACGCTCGACCAGGCCGTCGAACGCTACGGGGCTTTGAGCGAACCCGCCGTCAGGGCGCTGGGCGCGGCGCTGGTGACGACGCTGCGGGAGATCCACGGGGCCGGGCTCGTGCACCGCGACCTCAAGCCGTCGAACATCGTGCTGACCTCGCGCGGCCCCAGGATCATCGACTTCGGCATCGCCCGCCCCGAACACGGACTCACCCTCACCACCACCGGACAGACGCTCGCCACCCCCGGCTACGCCGCGCCCGAGCAGGTGTTGGGCCGACGGACCGGCCCGGCGGGGGACGTGTTCTCCCTCGGCGTGGTCCTGGCGTACGCGGCGGGCGGGCGACCCGTCTACGAGGGCGGGCACGTGGCCGCCGTGCAGTACCAAGTGGTGCACGGCGAGCCGGAACTGGACGCGGTGCCGGAGGGCCTGCGGACCCTGGTCGCACCCTGCCTCGCCAAGGAAGCCGCGGACCGGCCCGTCCTCGACGCGCTCGCCGGGCAGCTCGCGCCGCCACGCGGCGCCAGCCGGGTCTGGCGGACCGGTCCGCTCGCGGAGGACATCGCACGGCGCGAGGCGGACTCCCGGCGGATGGCCACCATGCCCGGCGACGAGCCGTCCCGCACCACCCGGCGCAGGCTGCTCACCACCCTCGCCGCGGGCGGCGCGGTGCTCGCGGCGGGCGGCGGGACCGGGGCGTGGTGGCTGCTGCGCGACGACGAGGCCGCGGCGGACGGTGCGCGGCCCTGGGACGCCAAGCCGCTGGCGGAGTACGACCAGGGCGTCGCGCCCTCACCCCTGTGGGGCCCCGTCGACATCGGCCCCCTGGACCTCGCCGACAAGGCCGTTCCCGCGCCGCTCCCCGTCCATGACCTCGTCGTCGTCCCGGCCAAGGACGGCCGACTGCGTGCCTACGGCGTACGCGACGGAAAGCCGCGCTGGACGTCGAAGACCACCGGTCTGACCGGACGCGCGCTCGCGGTCCCCGGCGATACCGAAGACACGGACGGCACCGGCGGCACCGTTCTCGCCACCGACACCCGGGGCGCGGTACGGGCGCTGCGCGCTGCGGACGGCACCGAGCGGTGGAAGGCCGACCGGGCGGACGCGCGCGCCCTGCTCGCCGCCGACGACCAGGCCGTCTACCTCACCACCCGCGACGGCCGGATCCGCGCCGTATCGCTCGCCTCCCGCACGACCCTGTGGACGGCGCCGGGGCCCGACGCCCGCACCACTCCCGCCGCGACGGCGGCCGGGGGCAGGCTCGTGGTCCATGGCGCCGGCGGCAAGGTGACCGGGCACGACACCTCCAGCGGCAAACCCGTCTGGCACCGCGACGGGCAGGGCTCCACTCCCCTCACCCCGGCCGTCGCCGACGGCACGGTCTATCTCGGCGGGCGCACCCTCGCGGCACTCTCGCTCGCGGACGGCAAGGAGAAGTGGGCGCGTACCGCCAGCGGCGATCTCGGCTGGAGCGCACCGGCCGTGCGCGACGGTGTCGTGCACGCCGTGGACGCCACCGACCTGACCGCCCGCCAGGCGTCGGACGGCTCGGACATCTGGTCGCTGCCGGTCGTGTCCGAGCAGCATCCGCTTGCGCCGCCGGTGGTGCAGGGCAACAGCGTCTGGGCGATGATCGACGACTTCGGCCAGCGGGGCATCGTGGCCGTGGACGCCCGCAGAGGAAGCGTCGCCTGGCCGTACGCCCAGGGCGGCGCGGGCAGCTGGCGACTGACCGGAGCCGGAAATCGGGTCTTCCTGCTGCACAACGAGAAGCTGACAGCCATGCCGGTGTTCTAGAAGGCACGGCCGTCCGGCCCGTTACCCGCCTGCATCGCGGCCTCAACTCCGCGGTCATCCCAGGCTGATTGATTCACCGCCACACCCACGCGATCTTTCGGAGACACCCTTGGACAGCGACGCGCTGGACGCGTACATACGGGCCCGACTGGCACTGGCCGGGGTCGACATCGACCAGCTCCCCGACGTGGCCGACCCCGAGACCGGTACCCCCACCCGGGCCGTGATCATGGTGGCGCTGCGCGAGTTCGTCGCCACGACGCCCGGCGCGCTGGCGGAGTGGACACCGCCGACGGGCGGCGTGGGCGGCGCGCTGGGGGCAGCGTACGCGCAGCAGGAGGCCGCGCCGCTCGCGTACCCGTCGATCACCACCGCCTGGACCGGGGAGGCGGACGGCTGATGGACCGGGACCTCAACCGTCGTACGTTCCTCGCCGCTTCGGCCGCCGCCGGGGCCGGTGGCGCCCTGGCCGCGTCCGCCGCACCGGCCGCCGCGGCCCCG
>NZ_RIBZ01000590.1:0-3800 GCF_003721215.1 Streptomyces botrytidirepellens | reverse complement strand
GGCACCCGGGCGGCTGCGCCGACGGCGGCCACCACTCCTGGTGGACCCCGGCGGCGCGCACCGCGCGGACGGCGCTGACGCTGCTGTCGCTGCCGGTCATGGGGCTCGGCGGGGGCGGCCGGGGGCGCCGGGCACAGCCGCCGCCGCAGCGGCTGCGGGTCGAGGCGGACGGGGTGCTGCTGACCGATCTGGACCGGCAGGTCGAGGGCGTCTCGGTGTCGACGGCCGCGCCGGGCGGCGGGCTGGCCGAGGTGGTGGTCCATCCGCACGCGGACGACGGCGCCGAAGGGCCGGTACGGGCGCGGGCCCGCGCCGTGACCGTCTCCGGCCAGGACTTCCGCTACCACTCGGACGCGCTGGTCCGCGGCCCGGTGCGCAGCCGGACCTGGACGGTGCTGGCCGGGGCGTGGAGCCTCACCCTGCCGCACCTCCGCTGACTGCTCAGCGCTCCCCGGCCCCGTCGGCGCGTGCCGCCTGGTGGGCGCGCCAGCGCTCCAGCATGGTGCGCAGCTCGTGCTGCATGAACGCGAAGAACTCGGCGGTCTCGGAGGCCCGCTGTCCGGCCGCCGTGCCGGGACCGAGGATCTTCGCGCCGTCCCGCATGGTGGACTCCCAGCGCGTGAGCATCTGGTCGCGGCGGGTCATCGTCTCGTACCAGACCTCGTTGTAGAGCCGGTAGCGCTCGCGCCGGGAGCCCGGTTCGCGCTCCCGCGCGACCAGTTCGACCTGGGCGAGGTAGCGGATCGCACCGGAGACCGCGGCCGGGCTGATCCGGAGCTGCTCGGCGAGTTCGGCGGAGCTGAGCGCGCCGGAGTCGGAGACGAGCAGCGCGGCGAAGACGCGGGCGCCCATCCGCTGCATCCCGGCCTCGACGAGGTCGGCGGCGAACCGCTCGACGAACCGGGACACCGCCTCGTCGTCACGTACGTCGTGTGCTGTGTCCTGCGCTGCGTCTTCTGGTGCTGCGTCGTGCGCGCGGTCCGATTCGATCATCTCCCTCACCGGCTCATCATCTCCCCTCTTCGTCACATCATCATAAGTTTATATGGTTCCTTAACTTCACAAATTTGTGAAAGTAGCGTAGCTTCGAAATCATGAAGACGGCAATCTCCGTGTCCGGCCTGCACAAGTCCTTCGGCCGGACCCACGCGTTGGACGGCCTCGACCTCGAAGTCGAGGCAGGTGAGGTCCACGGCTTCCTCGGCCCCAACGGCGCCGGGAAGTCCACCAGCATCCGGGTCCTGCTCGGACTGCTGCGCGCCGACTCCGGTGCGGTCCAGCTCCTCGGCAAGGACCCCTGGCACGATGCGGTCGACCTCCATCAGCACATCGCGTACGTCCCCGGAGACGTCACCCTGTGGCGCAGCCTGAGCGGCGGCGAGGTCATCGACCTGTACGGGCGGCTCCGCGGCGGTCTCGACCAGACCCGGCGCGCCCAGCTGCTGGAGCGGTTCGAGCTGGACCCGACCAAGAAGGGCCACACCTACTCCAAGGGCAACCGCCAGAAGGTCGCGCTGGTCGCCGCCTTCGCCTCCGAGGTCGAGCTGCTGATCCTGGACGAGCCGACGTCCGGGCTCGACCCGCTGATGGAGGAGATCTTCCGCGAGTGCGTGGCCGAGGAGCGCGACCGCGGGCGCACCGTGCTGCTCTCCAGCCACATCCTCAGCGAGGTCGAGGCGCTGTGCGGCCGGGTCAGCATCATCCGCAAGGGCAGGCGGGTCGAGTCCGGCTCGCTCGCCGAGCTGCGCCATCTGACCCGTACGTCGGTGACCGCCGAGCTGGCCGCCGCGCCCACCGGACTGTCCGGGCTGCCCGGGGTCCACGGCCTCGACGTCCAGGACCGGCAGGTCAAGCTCCAGGTCGACAGCGACAAGCTGGACGCCGTGCTGCGCCGGCTCACCGAGGCGGGCGTGCGCAGCCTCACCTCCACCCCGCCCACCCTGGAAGAGCTGTTCCTGCGCCACTACCAGGACGACATCAGCCGCACCGGCGCCGAGACGGGCGCGGGCACCGGCACCGGCACCGGCACCGAAGAGGCGGTCGCCCGATGACCGCCGTAGCCGACGCCCGGGTCACCGGCCGGGCCCGCGGATCGTCCCGCGATCTGACCGGCACCGGCACCCTGCTGCGGCTCGCGCTGCGCCGCGACCGGATCATGATGCCGGTGTGGGTGCTGTGCCTCGGGCTGACCGCCTCCAGCACCGTCGGCCGCCTCGACAGCGCCTACGAGACCCCCGCCCAGCGCACCCAGCTCGTCCAGGACATGAACGGCAACGGGGCGACCCGCGCGCTGTTCGGCACCGCCTTCGGCGACTCGCTCGGCGCCCTCACCGTCTGGCGGGTGGGCGCCTTCCTCACCGTGTTCGCCGCGATCATGAGCCTGCTCATCGTCATCCGGCACACCCGTGAGGAGGAGGAGACCGGCCGCCAGGAGGCGCTGTCCTCCTGTGTCGTCGGCCGCCGCGCGGGCCTCACCGCGGCCCTGCTCACCGTGGCCATCGCCAACGGCGCCGTCACCCTGCTCGTCGCGGGCGGTCTCGCGGCCCAGGGCGGCAGCGGAGCGGTCGCCCTGGGGCTGGCCGTCGGGCTGTCCGGGATGGCCTTCGGCGGTCTGGCCGCCGTCGCCGCCCAGCTCACCGAGAGCGCGCGGCTCGCCCGGGGGCTGTCCGCGGCCGCCGTGGGCGTGGCGTTCGTGCTGCGCATGGCGGGCGACGCCGCCGAGGACGGCTCCAAGGGCTCCGGCCATGTGCTGACCTGGCTCTCGCCGCTGGGCTGGGCCGAGTACGCCCGGCCGTTCGCGGCCGAGCGCTGGTGGCCGCTGCTGCTGATCGCGGTGCTGGCCGCCGCGTCCATCTCCGTCGCGTACTCCCTGGCCGGGCGGCGCGACGTCGGCGCCAGCTTCTACGCGACCCGCCCCGGGCCGCGCGCCGCGGGGCCGTTCCTGAAGGGCGTCTTCGGCCTGGGCTGGCGCCTCCAGCGCGGCGCCCTGGCCGGGTGGGTCGCCGGGTTCGTCTTCGCGGGCGCCATCTTCGGCGCCATCTCGGACGGCGCCGACGACTTCCTCGGCGACAGCGACCAGACCCGGGAGATCATCGAGCGCATGGGCGGCGCCCAGGGGCTCAACGACGCCTTCCTGGCCTCCATGGTCGGCATCCTCGGCACCATCCTCACCGTCTACTCCGCGAGCTCCGTGCTGCGGCTGCGCAGCGAGGAGACCGACCAGCGGGCCGAACCGCTGCTGTCCAACGCCGTCAGCCGACTGCGCTGGGCCGCCAGCCACCTGGTCATCTCCTACCTCGGCCCGGTCGCCGTGCTCGCCGTCGGCGGGCTGGCGCTCGGCCTCGGCTACGGGATGGCGTCGGGCGACGTGGGCGGCTCGCTGCCGCGCGTCCTGGGCGCCGCGATCTCCCAGGTGCCCGCGGTGTGGCTGATCACCAGCCTGACGGTGCTGCTCATCGGGGCGCTCCCGAAGTACTCGTCCGCCGCCTGGGGCCTGGTCGGCTGGGTCGTCGCCCTCGGCTGGATGGGCCCGGCGCTCAAGGTGTCGCAGTCCGTCATGAACACCTCGCCGTTCAGCCATCTGCCGAAGCTGCCCGGTGAGCACGTCACCGCGGCACCGTTCGTGTGGATGGTGCTGCTGTCGGCCGTCCTGACCGCCGGAGGGCTGGTGGCCCTGCGCCGCCGCGACATCGGCTGACCCTTCCGTCAGCCCCATCCCCGGCATGCTCTCGGCGCCGGGCCCGCACTCCCCCTGTGGCGGGCCCGGCGCCGAGTCGTGTGCGGGGGGCGCGGTTCTGGTG
>NZ_RIBZ01000585.1:0-3796 GCF_003721215.1 Streptomyces botrytidirepellens | reverse complement strand
GGCTCGCGGGCAACCCGGCCGCGGACCCCGCGCCGCACGTCGCCGAGCTGGAGGCGGCGCTGCGGGGCTTGCGGATGTCGATCGCCCCGCTGCTGCACCCGCTCAGCCCGCTGCGCGCCCGCCGGGCCCGCGCCCGGCAGGTCATGCTGGCGCTCGACGACTGCGCACGCCAGGCGCGCGGCCTCGCCGCGCTCGCCGCCGACCCGGTCGCGTCCCACGACGTCCGCCTGACCGCGGCGTGCGCGCGGGTGGAGGCGGCGGTGAGCCGCCTGACCGCCCCCGTCGCCCCGTCCTCCGCCGCCCCCGCACCCGCCGCCGGTCCTTCGCCCCACCCGGCCACGGACCGCGCCCTGGCCCATCTGCACGACCTGGAGGCCGCCCTGACCGGCCTCGCGGACCCACTGCGGGCCTAGGGGGTGTCTTGCCGATCATGCCGGGCTCCCGACGCCTGGCACGGCATCTCGCGGCGCCGCGCTCGTCGCACGCAGCGCCTCCCCCAGCTACCGCTGGGAGGTGCCCCTGCGCTCTCCTCACGCGACTTGTGAGCTTCCCCCCAGCTACCGCTGGGAGGTGCCCCCTGCACCAGACGCCGCTCGCTGATCCGGCCTGATCGACAAGACACCCCCTGAGGGGGGTGTTCCCCCAAACCGGGGCGCGCTGACGGCACGTCAGGCAGGGAATCGGGCATTCCACGGTCCTGGTCCGGACCGGACTGTTAGCGTCGGCCGCAAGCGGAACCGCTGGAGAGGCAGCACGGTGAGCACGGAGCAACGGGCGTACAGGGCGTACATCGGGTCGTTCACCGAGGCGGGCGGAGCCGGGATCACCGTCGCGGACGTCGACCGCGACACGGGCGCGCTGACCCCGCGGTACGCCACGGACGAGGTCGCCAACCCCTCGTACCTCGCGCTCTCACCCGGCGGGGACGTCCTCTACGCGGTCAGCGAGACGGACGAGGGCGCGGCCGCCGCCTTCCGGACCGGCGACGACCCCGCCCGCCCGCTCACCCTCCTCGGCGCCCCCGTGCCCGTCCACGGCGCGGCACCCACCCATCTCGCGCTCGCCGCCGGGCATCTGCTCACCGCCAACTACGGCTCCGGCAGCGTCAGCGCGCTGCCCGTCGACGACGACGGCGGGCTCGGGGAGCCGACGGCGGTGCTGCGGCACGAGGGCAGCGGCCCGAACCGCGAGCGGCAGGGCGAGCCGCACGCCCACGAGGTACTGCCCGACCCGTCCGGCGGCTGGCTGCTGGGCGTCGACCTCGGCGCCGACGCCGTGTGGGTGTACGAGCCCGCCGGGCCGCGGGCGCACCGGAAGGTCCGGCTGCGGGCGGGGAGCGGGCCGCGCCATCTCGCGTTCCACCCGCGCGGCGACCGCGCGTACGTGGTCAACGAGCTGGATCCGACGGTCACGGTGTGCCGTTGGGACGCGGCGTCCGGCACCCTCGAACCGCTCGGCGAGACCCGCGTCGTCCCGCCCGGTACGGATACCGCCACCTTCCCCTCCGAGGCGGCGGTCTCCCCGGACGGCCGCTTCGTCTGGGTCGCCAGCCGCGGCCACGACAGCGTCGCGACGCTCGCCCTCGACACCCCGGGCGACCGCATGGAGCTGGTCACCACCACGCCCTGCGGCGGCCACTGGCCGCGTGACCTGGCCCTCGACCCCTCGGGCAGCCGTCTCTACGTCGCGAACGAACGCTCGGGCGAGGTCACCTGGTTCGCCCTCGACCCCACCACGGGGGTGCCGAGCCGGGACGGTTCGCTCGAGGCACCGGCGGCGTCCTGCGTGATCTTCGGCTGACCGCCATGGGCGCCTGGGGGACCGCAGGGCGCGGGCCGTGCGCGGGGCGGCATGCCCCGCGCAGCACGGGCCCTTCGGTTGGAGGGACGATTCAGCGCAGTCCCGAGGACGCCGGAAGCGTGATGCCCAGCGCCGCCGCGTACTTCGCCAGCACCAGCTTGCCCACCGCCGGGTACGCGCCCAGCGCCTCGGCCGCGGCGCAGCCCGCCTCCTCGGCGGCCGCCTTGGTCAGCTCGGAGGACACCTCCGGGCCGATGAGGTACGGCGCGAGCGCGAGCCGGGCCGAACCGGCGGAGCGCAGCTGCTCGGCGACGCGGACCACGGCACCGTCCTCGTCCAGCGCGGCGGCCATCACCGGCACGGCGAGGCGCGCGGAGAGCAGCATGCCGGTGATCCCACCGGCGTCGGCCGCCTCGCCGCCGCCCACGGTGGCCAGGATGATGCCGTCCGCGGCGGTCGCCACCGTGAAGAGGCGGGCCCGGTCGGCACGGGCGAGGCCCGCTTCCGACAGCCGGACGTGCAGACCCTCCGCGAGCAGCGGGTGCGGGCCGAGGACGTCGGTGAGGTCGGCGGCGGAGCCGCTGTGCACGACGGCCTGGCGTATCCGGCGCAGCAGCGCGTTGTCCGGGCCCGCGAGCAGCGGGACCACCACGGCCGACGGGCCGTCGGTCGGGACGGGCGGCGGCGGAGGCATCTCCGGGATCTCCTCGCCCGCGGCCTCGGCCGCGGCGATCGCCTCCGCGGTGGCCGCGGCGGTGGCCTTGGCGGCCTCCCGCGCCTGGCGCAGCCGCTCGGTGCGGTCCTGGGCGGCCCGCGCGAGCACGGCCTCCAACTGCGGGAACTCCTCGTTCTCGCCTTCCACGTCCACATAGCCGACCTGGGCGTCGAGGCCGGGCAGCTCGGAGCGGGCGATGCTCACGATCTCCTCGGCCAAGCCCCGGGTGGCGGGTTCAGGGGTCCCCGGAACGGCCAGCACCAGCGGCGGTGCGCCCACGGGTGCGGCCGCGGGCTCCGGGCGGCGGTGCCGTCCGGACTGGCGGGGACGCGGCATTCGTACTGGCAGGCCGGACGCGGGCCCTGTGGGGGAGCTCATGGCGCCGCATGTTAGTCGCTCTATAGGGTTGGCTGTTCGGGAGGGGTGCGACTGGGCGTTTTCTGTCCCCTTTTGCCGAGCCTTGCTGTTCGTTGCTGTGCGGTGGGCGAACAGAGCTGCTCGTACAGCCGATAGGGTGTTCGTCATCCGGAACCGCCGTCCCGGCTATCGGTCGTGGTCGTCGTCACCTCATGTGGTGACGACGCTCAGCAGCCGGGCGTCCGGCGGCAGCCGCAGCTCCCCGGCGGCGAGCGCCGCCGCGATGCGCAGGGCGCCGTCCAGCGGGTCCCCGGCCGCCTCGGTGACCAGGACCCCCGGCAGCCGCGCGGCCAACTCGGCGCGCAGCGGCGTCAGCAGGGGTGCGCCCATGCGGAAGAGGCCGCCGGTCAGCGCGACCTCACCGGACTCCAGCCGGGGGCAGACGGCCTCCGCGGCCTGGGCGATGTGACGGGCGGCGTCCCGCAGGACCGTCTCCGCGACCGGATCACCCGCGGCGGCGCACCGGCCGACCTCGGGGGCGAAGGAGGCCAGTACGGCGGGCCGGTCGGGCCGCGGATAGAGCGTGCCCGGCAGTTCGGCGGCCGGGCCGAAGACTGCTTCCAGCCGGTCCAGCAGCGGCTGCGAGCCGCCCTCGCGCCCGTCGTACGCGCGCATCGCGGCCTCCAGACCGGCCCGTCCGATCCACGCCCCGCCGCCGCAGTCGCCCAGCAGATGCCCCCAGCCGTCGGCCCGCCGCCACCCGGGCACGTGGTCCCCGGACGTACGGTCGTCCGGTGTCCGTTCCCCGGCCGTACGGTCGCCGGGCGTGCCGTCGCCGGGCATGCCGTCGCCGGGGCGGTCCGGGCCGCCCGTACGGCCACGCGCCGCGCCCCCGGCCGGGTCCAGCGGCACCGGCAGCGGCAC
>NZ_RIBZ01000586.1:0-3782 GCF_003721215.1 Streptomyces botrytidirepellens | reverse complement strand
CGGAGCGGGGCGCCTCCACCAGCGGCAGCGCGGCGGGCGCGGCGGCCGTGCCGGGCCAGGGGCCGTCCGCCGTGGCCCGCTCCGCCATGCGGCGGCATTCGCGGCAGTCGTCGACGTGGCGCACCAGCTCACGGCGGAGCGCGGCGGAGAGCAGCACCTGGGTGTCGCCCGCGAGCCGGGCGACGACGGGGCAGTGGCCCAGCTCCACGACGGCGAGCGCGGCGCGGGTGCGCTCCACCTCGCAGGCGGCGCTGGAGAGCAGGGCGCGGGTCTCGTCGGGCTCCTTGCCGAGCGCGGCGGCGACCTCGGCGGGGGTGAGCTGGTGGCGGACGTGGAGTTCGAGCGCCTCGCGCTGTGCGGCGGTGGTCCCGGCGGCCTCGGGCCAGGCGAGCGCGGCGAGTTCGCGGCGGCGGCGGTCGGCGACGGGCTCGGGCAGCGCGGTGTCCGGACCGCCCCGCCCGCCCGTCGGGTCCCGCGGCTCCCGCCGCTCCCGTAGCTCGGCGAGCTTGCGCAGACAGGCCCAGCGGGCGACCGCGTAGAGCCACGGCCTGCTCGGCTCCTCCTCGGCCTCCGCGCGCCCGCGCCCACGCCCCCGTCCGAGCCGCCGCTCGGCGACGGCCAGCACATCGCCGAGCGTGACGGCCGCGGCGTCGTGCTCGCAGAGGACCGACAGGCAGTAGGTGAACAGACCGTCCAGATACGGCTCGTAGCGCGCGGGGGGCCGCTGAGTGCGCGTGGTGGTGACGCGGGGCGCGCGGCGCTGCGCCCGGTGTGCGCCGGTGGCGTGTGTCGAGTGCTCGGACCTGCTGCTCATCACCCGGCGACCGTAGGCGGATGATGCAGACTCGCTCGCCTTACTTGGGCAGTTTTAACCCTTACGGGTGACCATCTCCCTCATAAGGGGACAGGTGTCCCTCTTCCGTGCCGCAGAACTGCTATGAGCCCACAAGCAGCCTGGGCGCCGCGCTGTCGGTGGCCGACGCTAGCGTTGGCGTCATGGCTGCCCGTAGCTCCTCCCGTTCATCCGCCAAGGACCGGCCCTCCTACCGCTGCACCGAATGCGGCTGGACCACCGCCAAGTGGCTCGGCCGCTGCCCGGAGTGCCAGGCCTGGGGCACGGTCGAGGAGTTCGGCGCGCCCGCCGTGCGGACGACCGCGCCCGGCCGGGTCACCTCGGCCGCACTGCCCATCGGCCAGGTCGACGGCCGCCAGGCCACCGCCCGTTCCACCGGTGTGGACGAGCTGGACCGGGTGCTCGGCGGGGGCCTGGTCCCCGGCGCCGTGGTGCTGCTGGCCGGGGAGCCGGGGGTCGGCAAGTCGACGCTGCTGCTGGACGTCGCGGCCAAGGCGGCCACCGACGACCACCGGACGCTGTACGTGACCGGGGAGGAGTCGGCCGGTCAGGTCCGGCTGCGCGCCGACCGCATCGGCGCGCTGAGCGAGCATCTCTACCTCGCGGCCGAGACCGATCTGTCCGCCGTGCTGGGCCATCTCGACTCGGTCAAGCCGTCGCTGCTGATCCTGGACTCCGTCCAGACCGTCGCCTCGCCCGAGATCGACGGCGCGCCCGGCGGCATGGCCCAGGTGCGCGAGGTGGCCGGGGCGCTGATCCGGGCGTCCAAGGAGCGCGGCATGTCCACGCTGCTGGTCGGCCATGTGACGAAGGACGGGGCGATCGCGGGCCCGCGACTGCTGGAGCACCTGGTCGACGTGGTGCTGCACTTCGAGGGCGACCGGCACGCCCGGCTGCGGCTGGTGCGCGGCGTCAAGAACCGTTACGGGGCGACGGACGAGGTGGGCTGCTTCGAGCTGCACGACGAGGGCATCACCGGCCTCGCCGACCCGTCGGGGCTGTTCCTCACCCGGCGCGCCGAACCGGTGCCCGGCACCTGCCTGACCGTCACCCTGGAGGGCCGCCGCCCGCTGGTGGCCGAGGTGCAGGCGCTCACCGTCGACTCGCAGATCCCCTCCCCCCGCCGCACCACCTCAGGGCTGGAGACCTCCCGCGTCTCGATGATGCTGGCCGTGCTGGAGCAGCGCGGCCGGATCAGCGCGCTCGGCAAGCGCGACATCTACAGCGCCACGGTGGGCGGGGTGAAGCTGTCGGAGCCCGCGGCGGATCTCGCGGTGGCGCTCGCGCTGGCGAGCGCGGCGAGCGACACCCCGCTGCCGAAGAACCTGGTGGCGATCGGCGAGGTGGGGCTCGCGGGCGAGGTCCGGCGGGTCACGGGCGTGCAGCGGCGGCTGTCCGAGGCCGCCCGGCTGGGCTTCACCCATGCCCTGGTGCCCACCGATCCGGGGCGTGTCCCCGACGGCATGCGGGTGCTGGAGGTGGCGGACATAGGGGACGCACTGCGCGTACTGCCCCGCCGGGAGCGCGCCGACCGGTCCCGCGCGGACGCCCCTGAACAGGGGTGACCGCGGGGGCGAACGCGGTGGTGAGCGGGGCGATCCGGGCCACAGGGGGAGCCGCACTCCGGTTCCCGCCCACGGGCGTACGCCGGGAGACCCCACGGGAGGCCGGGGACCGCCGGTAGACTTTGCCCTGGTCTCGCCCGTACGTGGCCTCGTACAGGGGCGCGGAGGGGCGACTCGCGGCACCGATTCAGACCTTGTGACGGAGGAGTGCAGTGGCAGCAGGCGACCGGGCATCGAATCCCGGCAAAGCCGACAGTCTGATGCGTGCCACTCTGAGCGCTGTCGCGCCGGGCACGGCCCTGCGTGACGGCCTTGAGCGCATCCTCCGTGGAAACACGGGCGGGCTCATCGTGCTCGGCACCGACAAGACCGTCGAGTCGCTGTGTACCGGCGGCTTCGTCATCGACGTCGAGTTCACCGCCACCCGGCTGCGCGAACTGTGCAAGCTGGACGGGGCGCTGGTACTCGACAAGGACATCAGCAAGATCGTGCGGGCGGGGGTGCAGCTCGTCCCGGACGCGGCCATCGCCACCGAGGAGACCGGCACCCGGCACCGCACCGCGCAGCGCGTCTCCATCCAGACCGGGTTCCCGGTGGTGTCCGTCAGCCAGTCCATGCGGCTGATCGCGCTGTACGTGGACGGGCAGCGGCGGGTCCTGGAGGATTCCGCGGCCATCCTGTCCCGCGCCAACCAGGCGCTGGCCACCCTGGAGCGGTACAAACTGCGGCTGGACGAGGTCGCGGGCACCCTCTCCGCGCTGGAGATCGAGGACCTGGTCACCGTCCGGGACGTCAGCGCGGTCGCGCAGCGGCTGGAGATGGTGCGGCGCATCGCCACCGAGATCGCCGAGTACGTGGTGGAGCTGGGCACGGACGGCCGGCTGCTGTCGCTCCAGCTGGACGAGCTGATCGCGGGCGTCGAGCCGGAGCGGGAGCTGGTCGTACGGGACTACGTGCCCGAGCCGACCGCCAAGCGCACCCGCACCGTCGCCGACGCGCTCGCCGAGTTGGACCGGCTCACCCACACCGAGCTGCTCGAACTCCCCATCGTGGCCCGCGCTCTCGGGTACACGGGCTCCCCCGAGACCCTGGACTCGGCGGTCTCCCCGCGCGGCTTCCGGCTGCTGGCCAAGGTGCCGAGGCTGCCGGGAGCGATCATCGAGCGGCTGGTGGAGCACTTCGGCGGGCTACAGAAGCTGCTGGCCGCGAGCGTGGACGATCTCCAGATGGTCGACGGCGTGGGCGAGGCCCGGGCCCGCTCGGTCCGCGAGGGCCTGTCGCGGCTGGCGGAGTCGTCGATCCTGGAGCGGTACGTGTAGCGACACGGCAAGCAAGAGGGGGCCGGATCCGCGTCGGCGGATCCG
>NZ_RIBZ01000587.1:0-3762 GCF_003721215.1 Streptomyces botrytidirepellens | reverse complement strand
GCCTGCAACCCCGCGGCCAGCTCCTGGCGGTTCTCGCCGACGATGACGGCTCGGTGGTCGAAGAGCGAGCGCGTCTTCAGCAGCGACCAGCCCACCTCGACCGGCGTCGGGTCGTCCTCGGCGCAGACGTGCTCGGCCAGGGTCGCCGCCTGCCCCCGTAGAGCCTCTGCGCTATGTGCGGACACCAGCCACGGCACGACACCGCCGACGGTGGAAACCGGCGCCACCGGATGGGGAGCTTGCTCCAGGATCAGATGGGCGTTGGTCCCGCTGATGCCGAACGACGACACGCCCACCCGGCGCGGCTGTTCACCCTCCGGCCATGGGACGGGCTCGGTGAGCAGCCGTACGTCACCCTCGGACCAATTCACGTTGGGCGTCGGCTCGTCGATGTGCAGCGAGGCGGGCAGGAGCCCGTGCCGCATCGCCATCACCATCTTGATCACACCGGCCACACCGGCGGCGGCCTGGGTGTGGCCGATGTTGGACTTGACGGAGCCGAGCCACAGGGGCCGATCGTGCGACCGCTCCTGTCCGTACGTGGCCAGCAGCGCCTGTGCCTCGATCGGGTCGCCGAGCGTCGTACCGGTGCCGTGCGCTTCGACCGCGTCCACCTCGGACGGCGTCAGGCGGGCGTTGGCGAGCGCCTGACGGATCACTCGCTGCTGCGACGGTCCGTTCGGCGCCGTCAGACCGTTGCTCGTGCCGTCCTGGTTGACCGCGGAGCCTCGGACGAGCGCCAGTACCCGGTGGCCGTTGCGACGCGCGTCCGACAGCCGCTCCAGCAGGACGAGTCCCACGCCCTCGCCCCACACCATGCCGTCGGCGGCCGCGGCGAACGGCTTGCACCGGGCATCGGGGGCCAGACCGCGTTGGCGGGAGAACTCGATGAACGCGCCCGGGGTGGCCATCACCGTCACCCCGCCGGCCAGGGCGAGGGTGCATTCGCCCTGGCGTAGCGCCTGAGCGGCCAGATGCATGGCCACCAGCGACGACGAACAGGCCGTGTCGACGGTGACCGCGGGCCCTTCCAAGCCGAACGAGTACGCCACCCGGCCGGACACCACGCTGCCGATGTTCCCCGTGGCGACGTAGCCTTCGACATCGCTTGCCGTATCGCCGGTGAGTGACAGGTAGTCCTGGGAGGTCACTCCGGCGAAGACGCCGGTGTTGCTGCCGCTCAGCGTGTCGCGGTCGAGTCCCGCGTTTTCGAAGGTCTCCCACGCGGTTTCGAGGAGCAGCCGCTGTTGGGGGTCCATGGCGAGCGCTTCGCGCGGGCTGATACCGAAGAACGTCGCGTCGAACGCGGGTGCGTCATGGAGAAAGCCACCCTCGCGGACATAACTCGTACCGGAGTGGTCGGGGTCGGGGTGGAAGAGCGCGTTGAGGTCCCAGTGCCGGTCGGTGGGCATCTCCGTGATGGCGTCGTGGTGTGCGACGACCAGCTCCCACAGATCCTTCGGAGTGCGTGCGCCACCGGGGTAGCGACAGGCCATTCCGACGATCGCGATGGGCTCGTCGAGCGCGGCCGCGGTGGGTGCGTGGGCGGCGACAGCCGTCTGCTGCCCCGTGATGTCGGCACACAGATGGGCCGCGAGGGCGTGCGGTGTGGGGTGGTCGAAGATGAGGGAGGGCGGGAGGTCGATGCCCGTGAGGGTGGCGAGCTGGTTACGGAGTTCGACGGCGGTGAGGGAGTCGAACCCCAGCTCCTGGAACGGCTGGGTGGCGGGAATGGCGTCGGGCCCGGCGTGGCCCAGGATCGCGGCCGCCAGCGACTGGACCTGATCGAGGAGCAGCTGATGCTGCTCGGCGGGGGTGCTGGAATCGAGCTGCTGGCGTAGGGGCGTGACGGCGGACGGAGCGTGGCGAGAGTCCTCCGGGTGGACGGTGGACCCGATCAGGTCCGAGAGCAACGGACTCGGCCGTTGCGCCGTAAAGGTGGCGGGAAACTTGTCCCAGTCGATGTCCGCGATGGTCACGGTGGTATCGCGGTGGTTGAGCGCGCGGTGGAGCGCCGCAACCGCTAGATCGGGGCTGATCGGCGACAACCCCCGCCGCCCGTAGAAGGAGAGAGCCGTCTCGTCGGCGGCCATGCCCGCATCGCTCCAGGGGCCCCAGGCGATGCTGGTGGCGGGGAGCCCTTGGAGGCGGCGGTGTTCGGCGAGGGCGTCGAGGTAGGTGTTGGAGGCGGCGTAGGCGGCCTGTCGACTGCCGCCCCAGGAGGCCGCTCCGGAGGAGAAGAGGACGAACGCGCTGAGGTCGAGTTCCTTCGTGAGTTCGTGCAGATGCGCGGCGCCAAGGGCCTTGGACTCCAGCACGTGCTGGAGGGGTTCCGGCGATAGATCGGCGATCAGCTCGGTGTTGGAAGCGCCGGCGGCGTGGATGACGGTGGTGAGGGGGTGTTCGGCGGGGATGGCTCGGATGAGGTGGTGGAGGGCGGTGCGGTCGGAGACGTCGCAGGCAGTGATGGTGACGGTGGTGCCGAGGTCGGTGAGTTCTTGGGCGAGTTCGGTGGCGCCGGGGGCGTCGGATCCCCTGCGGCTGGCGAGGTGGAGGTGGGGTGCGCCGTTGCGGGCGAGCCAGCGTGCGAGGTGGGCACCGAGCCCGCCGGTGCCCCCGGTGATCAGAGTGGTCCCGGTCGGCTGCCACGGAAGACGGTGCGCGGGCGGCAGGGGAGCGCGACTGAGACGACGGGCGTACGTGCCGGTGGCGCGGATCGCGGCCTGATCCTCGGGCTGCCCGGGCGCGAGAAGCGCCGCGAGACGGTCGGCGGTGTGGTGATCGATGACGGTCGGGAGGTCGATCAGGCCACCCCAGCGACGGGAGTGTTCCAGCGCGGCCGCTCGGCCGAACCCCCAGGTCTGCGCCTGGCGCGGACTGGGGAGCGGATCGGCGGGATGGATGGCGACGGCACCCTGGGTGAGGCACCACAGGGGCGCGGCGACCTCGGCGTCACCGAGGGCCTGGACGAGGGCGGTGGTGGCGCCCAGCCCGGCGGGAACCGCGGCGTAGGCGGGATGCGGCTCCTGGGCGAGCGCGAGCAGGCTCACGATCCCGGTCGGTTCGCTGTCGAGGGTGAGCCGCGTGAGTTCTTCCACCAATTCACCGCGATGAACATCTCGGACGTCGAGAGCGTGGGGGAGGGGAGTGGCGCCGTGTGTGGTGAGCGCTTGTACGACGGTCGCCACGGCGGGGTGGTCGGCCTGGTCGGACGCGACGAGCACCAGCCAGGTGCCGGAGAGGGCGGCGGGCGCGACCGGCGCGGAAAGCTGCTTCCAGGTGGTCCGATAGCGCCACGCGTCGATGACCGCTTGCTCGCGATGCTGCCGACGCCAGGCCGACAGAGTCGGCAGTACTGCGCTCAGCATGGGCTGTTGATCGGCAGGGGAGTCGAGGGTTGCGGCAAGGGATTCCAGATCCTCGCGCTCCACGGCTTCCCAGAACGCCCGGTCCGCTTGCGCGGTCTCGGTGACGGCTGTGGCCGTCTCGGAGGAGGCGAGCCAGAAGTGCTGGCGTTGGAAGGCGTACGTGGGGAGCTCGACGGTGCGAGGCGTCGGGACAGCCGGGTACCAGGGCGTCCAGTCGATGGTGGTTCCGGCGGTGTGGAGTCGTGCCAGGCTGCGCGTGAATGCCTGGACTTCGGGTTGCTTGCGGGTCAGCGTGGCCGTCACCAGGGGGCTGGGCCGGTCGGTGCCCGTGGTGATGTGGCTGAGTGTGTGCTGTGTTGCGGTGGCGAGGACCGGGTCCGGGCCCAGTTCCAGA
>NZ_RIBZ01000588.1:0-3756 GCF_003721215.1 Streptomyces botrytidirepellens | reverse complement strand
GACGGCCGCGGGGGCGGGGGGCGGCGCCTCCGAAGCGGGGGCGGGAGCCGGGGCCGGGTACAGCTTGGCCAGTTCGCTCAGGAAGTGGGCGTACGCCTCGCGCTGCGGCGGCCGGGGATCGGTCTTTCCGCTCTCCCAGTTGGCCACCGTCGCACGGCGCACCTTCAGCGCCTTGGCGACCTGCTCGTGACTCAGGCCGTGTGCCGTGCGCAGCCGCTCCCGCTCGGCCGGTGGCGGCAGCGGGGACTGGCCCGCGATCAGTGCGTCGATCGCGTCGAACAACTCGGACATGGAACGCCTCCCGCCCCCGTTATACACAGGAGCGGACGTCCGGCGCACATATCGCGGACGGCCGCTCGGAGCGGCCGACAGCTTCAGTCGCCTACCGTTCGGGGACGTAGAAACCCGTGGTGGGGGCTACGTCGAGACGTCGTCCAGGTCGTCCCACTGGGCGAGCAGGTCCTCCTCGGTGGGCTCGGGGACGGGGGCGGCGGCGCCGAGGGGCTGCTCGGCCCAGATGATCTTGCCGGTGGGGGTGTAGCGGGTGCCCCAGCGCTGGGCGAACTGGGCCACCAGGAACAGGCCCCGGCCCCCCTCGTCCGTGGAGGCGGCGCGGCGCAGATGGGGTGAGGTGCTGCTGCCGTCGGCGACCTCGCAGATGAGGCTGCGGTCGCGGACGAGGCGCACATGGATGGGTCCGGAGCCGTAGCGGATGGCGTTGGTGATCAGCTCGCTGAGGATGAGTTCGGTGGTGAAGCCGCTCTCCTCCAGACCCCACGCGGCCAGCCGCCGGGCGGCCTCGGCGCGGATTCCGGCGACGGCGGCGGGGTCGGAGGGGACGTCCCACTCGGCGACGGAGTCGGGGTCCAGGAGGTGGGTGCGGGCGACCAGGAGGGCGATGTCGTCCCGCGGGTGCGAGGAGGCCATCGCGTCGAAGACGGCCTGGCAGATCTCCTCGGGTCCGCGTCGGGGATGGCCCGCCAGGGTGCTGCGCAGCAGCCGCAGGCCGGTGTCCCGGTCGCGATCGCGGTCCTCGACCAGACCGTCGGTGTACAGGGCCAGTCGGCTGCCCTCGGGCAGCAGCAGTTCGGTCGTCTCGACGGGTTCGCCGCCGAGGCCGAGCGGCGGGGCGAGGGGGACCTCGGGGAAGGTGACGGTGCCGTCGGGGTACATCAGGGCTGGGCCCGGGTGGCCCGCCCGGGCCATGGTGCAGCGGCCGGTGACCGGGTCGTAGATCGCGTACAGACACGTGGCCCCGCTGATCGGCGCGGCGTCGGTGTCCGCGGCGACCTGGTCCTGGTCGAAGCGGGTGACCAGCTCGTCGAGATGGGTGAGGATCTCGTCCGGCGGCAGGTCCAGGGCGGAGAAGTTGTGCACGGCGGTCCGCAGCCGCCCCATGGTGGCGGCGGCGTGCAGCCCGTGGCCGACGACGTCGCCGACGACGAGGGCGACCCGGGCGCCGGGCAGCGGGATGACGTCGAACCAGTCGCCGCCGACACCGGCCTGGGCGGGCAGATAGCGGTGCGCCACCTCCAGGGCGTCCTGTTCGGGCAGGCCCTGCGGCAGCAGGCTGCGCTGGAGGGTGACGGCCATGGAGTGCTCGCGGGTGTAGCGGCGGGCGTTGTCGATGGCGACGGCGGCGCGCGCGACCAGCTCCTCGGTGAGGGCCACGTCCTCCTGGTCGAACGGCTCGGACTTCTCCGAACGCCAGAAGGTGGCGATGCCCAGGGTGACGTCGCGGGCGCGCAGCGGAATGGTGATCATCGAGTGGATGCCGTACTCGACGATCCGGACGGCCTGCTCGGGGTCCTGCTCCTGCCATCCGGCGAAGTCCCGGATGTCGGCGTCGAGCACCGGCCGCCCGGCGCCGAAGCCGAGCGCCTGCGGTGCGCCGCGCACATAGGTCGTCCGCTTGCCGACCCGCCACAGCGGGTGGTCGTCGCGGATGCCGAAGGTGGCCGTACGGCACATGGCGTCGCCGGACGGCTCGTCGCCGCGCAGCACCGGGTCCACCAGGTCGACGGTGGCGAAGTCGGCGAACCACGGCACCGCGAACCGGGTCAGCTCCTCGGTGGTGCGGGAGACGTCGAGGGTGGTGCCGATCTTCGCGCCCGAGTCGTACAGCAGCCGCAGCCGCTTCTCCGCCACCTCGGCCTGGCCGGACAGCGCGCGCAGTTCGGTGGTGTCCCGGAGGGTGGCGACGCTGCCGGGCGCGCCGCCGTTCCACTGGGTGGAGCGCTGGTTGACGGCCAGCAGCCGGTCCCCCGCGAGATGCACCTCGTCGGTGGCCACGCGGCCGGAGGACAGCAGCTCGGCGGTGCGCGGTTCGAGCCCGAGTTCGCGCACGTGGCGGCCCTCGGCGTCCGGGGGCAGGTCGAGCAGTCGGCGCGCCTCGTCGTTGACGAGGACGAGGCAGCCCTCGCCGTCGACGATGAGCACGCCCTCGCGGACGGAGTGCAACACCGCGTCGTGGTGCTCGTACATACGGGTCATCTGGGCCGGGCCCAGGCCGTGGGTCTGGCGCCGCAGCCGGCGGCCCACCAGCGCGGTACCGGCGGTGGCGAGGGCGAGCGCGCCCCCGGCCGCGCCGAGGACCAGCGGCAGCTGGCGGGTGACCCGGCCGCTGACGTCATGGGCGGTCATCCCGGCGCAGATCACGCCGATGACCTTGCCGTCGGCCCGCCGGATCGGGACCGTGGCCTGCACTTCCTTGCCGAGGGGGCCCTGCACGGTCTCCGTGACGACCTTGCCGCGCAGCGCGGGCTTGTAGTCGGCGACGAGCTGATGGCCGATCTGCTTCGGCAGCGGGTGGGTGTAGCGGACGCCCTTGGGGTTTGCCGCGACGACGAAGTCCAGGCCCGCCCGCTTACGGACCTGCTCGGCCCGCGGCTGGAGCACGGCCGTCGGGTGGCGGGACGTCATGGCCTCCGCGGTGCCCGGGGAGCCCGCGAAGGCCTGGGCCACGGCGGTGGACCGGTTGATGGCCTCCTGCTCGCTGTCGTTCCGCGCCTGGAGTACGAGCGCCAGCGTCGCCACGGCAATGAGCATGACGACAACGACCGCCTGTACGGCAAACACCTGCCCGGCGATGCTGCGCACGCCCAGCAGGGAGCGCAAGCGACCCCGCGACCGGACAGGCGGGGAGAGCTTCGATCGACCGAAAAATCCGATCACCCCCTATTCCTAACACCTCACGGCGCCGGGACGTGAGCAGCTGGGATGAGACAGTACCCGCGACCGGGCGGTTGATACGTTCCAGTCACCCACCGGTGGACCTCGGTGGCTTTGCGTAGGGGCTCAGGGGCCGGGTTCAAGGGGGCCGGGTTCAGAGGGCGGGAGAGAGGGGAAGGACCCTGCCGCCGGGTCGTGGTTCCGCCGTGGTTCCCGTGTCCGTCCGGCATCCCGCACCACGTGTTGTCCGATCACGGCCGCCGCCTCCGGGGCGCGGCCCGGTGAGCATGGAGGCGAGTGCCGTTGTCGACCCATCGTTACAGACAGACGCAGCGTCACGGACGGACCCATCCTCACAGACGACGGACCCATCCTCACAGACGGACGCGCCATCACAGACGGATGCGTCATCAGGGATCCCGGCTCAGGGCCACGGTGGGGGCCGTCGTCCTGTCGGTGCTGGCCCTGCTGGTGCCTGCCGCCGCGTCCGGCCCGGCGGCGGCCGTCGGGCGCGCGGCGGCCGCTCCCGGTGTGATCCCGGCGCCGGTGCGGTGGACCGGGCAGGAGGGCACGCTGCGGCTGGCG
>NZ_RIBZ01000582.1:0-3744 GCF_003721215.1 Streptomyces botrytidirepellens | reverse complement strand
CGGGCGGCGGCCAGCCCCGGAGCGCCCCGCCGCGCGGCGGTCAGCCGTCGCACAGCGGCAGGCGCAGGGACGGGCGGTCTGCCGCCCACGCCCCGAGCAGGCGCTCCGACCAGCGCGCGTCCAGGTAGCCGGTGGCCTGGATCCCGAAGACGACGGCCGGGGCCTGCTCCGGCTCCTGGGCGAGGAAACCGCCGATGACGTCCCGGCGCATCAGCTGTTCGTGCACCGCGTCGGCCTCGATGTGCTCGGTGAAGAACCGTACGCACCGGGGCTCGGCGCCCAGCCGCTCCAGGGCGCGGGCCAGCCGCCGGGCCCCGGGCGACGAGGTGATCTCCAGAGTGGCGAAGTGCCCGGCCATCGCGCCGCGCAGTGAGCGGTGCAGACCGAGCAGCGACATCAGGTTGACGGTGGCGAGCGTCTCGGCGGGCGCCCGGTCCACGTAGCGGCCGTACCCCGGGTCGAGACCCGCTCCCGCCATCGCCTCGGCGAACAGCCGGGCGTGCACCCGGTCGCCGTGGCCCGCCCCGAACTCGTCGAACTCCACCGCCACCAGCGACGCCTTGGCCTGTCCCGTCAGCCGGGGAATCAGCCACGCCTGCGGATCGGCCTCCTTCAGCTGGTACAGCGAGCGGTGGGCCAGATATTCGCGCAGCTGCCCCCAGGTGCCCCGGCTCCTGAGGTGGTGGCTGACGCCGGGCGCGTCCAGCGGTTCGACCAGCAGCGCGTCCAGCTCCCCGGTCACATCCGCGCCACCGGGCACGGCCTCGCGCAGCGCGCCGAGGAACCGGTCTTCCAGCGCGGCCCGCAGCCGCAGCAGATCCGGCTGCCACTCCCACGCCTCGTCGACGCCCGCGAAGCCCCGGTAGTGGAGCTCGTAGGCGAGGTACAGCGCGAGCTGAAGGTCCTCGCCGAACGGGTCGGCGGCCCCCGCCGCCGGAAGGTCTTCCGGCGGCGGGGCGTGGAGCAGGGCGGTACGGACCGCCGCGGACAGCGGACCGCGGGCCTCCGGCAGCGGGGGCGCGCCGTGCGCCGCGTGCGTGGCCGCGTTCCGGGAGTCGGTGGTCACCGCCGACCCTCCCCGTCCGGCCCGTCGTGCCCGTCGCCGAGGTCGTCGTACCGCTCCAGCGGGTGGACCGCCGGGCCCTGGAGCACGCTGCCGTCGACGGCGAAGCGGGACCCGTGGCACGGGCACTCCCAGGTCCGTTCGGCGTCGTCGAACCGCACCAGACACCCCAGATGGGTGCAGCGCGCGGACAGGGCGTGCAGCGCCCCGTCCTCGTCGCGGTGGACGGCGCGCTGTCCCGCCCCGACGCGGACGACCGCGCCGCCGCCCGGCGGGATGTCACGGACCGCGTCCGCGCCGTCCCCGGAGATCCGGTCGCCGAAGAAGTGCCGCGCCACCTCGCCTTGCAGCCGGAGCAGCGCCGGGGTCTCCCGCAGCGGGTTCAGCCGCCGCGGATCGTAGAGGTCCGTCCACGGCAGCGGCCGTCCCGTCAGGCGCCCGGCCAGCAGCCGCCCGGTGAGCACGCCGCCGGTCATGCCCCATCCGGCGAAGCCGGTCGCCACGTACGCGTGCCGGGCGCCGGGGTGCAGCGGGCCCACGTACGGCACGTGGTCGGTGGTCCAGTTGTCCTGCGCGGCCCAGCGGAACGCGGGCTCGGCGCCCGGGAAGCGCCGCCGCGTCCACGAGATCAGCCGCTCGTAGCGCCCTTCGACGCTGCCCACCCCGGGCGTGAACTTCTCCCCGGTGACGATGAGCAGCCGCCGGCCGTCCCCGTAGGGCGCGCTGCGGACCGACCGGGTGTCGTCCTCGGGTGTGAGGTACATGCCGCGCGGGGCGCCGTCCTCGGGCAGCACCGCGGCGACGACCAGCTCGCGCCGCACCTTCAGCCGGGGGAAGAGCAGCGCCCGGTCGAAGATCGGGTAGGCGGTGGTGACCACGACCTCGCGTGCCCGGATCCGCGCGCCGCGGTCGGTGGTGAGGCGGCAGGGATGGCCCTCGCCCAGGCCCATGACCCGCGAGTTCTCGTAGATCCGGCCGCCGCGCGCGACCAGATCCCCGGCGAGGGCCAGCAGGAACTTCCGGGGGTGGAACTGGGCCTGGTCCGCGACCCGGACCGCGCCCGCGACCGGGAACGGCAGATCCGTCTCCGTCGTGAACGAGGCGTCCAGACCGGCCGCCGCGGCCGCCTCCGCCTCGGCCCGCACCGCGTCCAGCGACTCCTCGCTCTCGGCGTAGGTGTACGCCGGGGCCCGCTCCAGATCGCAGTCGATGCCCAGCTCGGCGGCGATCCGGCCGACCCGGTCCACCGCGTCGGCCTGGGACGCCGCGTACAGCCGCGCCGCCTCCTCGCCGCGCGAGGCGCGGATGTCCTGGTAGGCGAGGCCCTGGAGGGCGGAGAGCTTGGCCGTGGTGTGCCCGGTCGCCCCCGCGGCCAGCCGGTCCGCCTCGATCAGCGCCACCTGGCGCCCCGCCCGGGCCAGCTCCCAGGCCGTGCAGATCCCCGCGATGCCGCCGCCCACGACGGCGACCTCGACCTCGGGGACGCTCCGCTCGGGGCCGGGCTCCAGGGCTGGATACGCCGGGCCGGGGGCCGATTCCATCCAGTACGACGCGGGCGCGAACCCGGTGGGAAGACTCGTCATCGACCGCTCCTCTTCCGCCGCTCTGCCGCTGCTTCTCCGGGCCGCCGAGTGCCCCCGAACGCCCGGCCGACGCATCCGGCCGGACACACCGGCGCGGTTTCGATCGTTGCCGATGAGGTACCCAGGGCGGATGCGACTGATCGCGCCTCCCGGGGTGTACGCGCCGCAGGACGACACCGCCCTGCTGGCCGAGGCGGTGCGCGGCGAGCCCGCCCTGCCGGGCGCCCAGGTGCTGGACATCGGCACGGGCACCGGCGCGCTGGCGGTCCTCGCCGCGCGCTGCGGAGCCGCGGGGGTCGAGGCCGTGGACGTCTCGGCGCGCGCGGTGCTGGCGGCCTGGCTGAACGCCCGGCTCAGCGGCGAGCCGGTCCGGGTCCGCCTCGGCGGTCTGGCGTCCGTGGCCCCGGGGCGGCGCTTCGACGTCGTCCTGGCCAATCCGCCCTACGTGCCCTCGCGCCGTCCCGGGCCCTTCGAGCGCGCCGGAGGCGGCCGTGCCTGGAACGCGGGGCCGGACGGCCGGGCGGTGCTGGACCGGCTGTGCGCCCGGATGCCGGAGCTGCTGCGCCCGCGGGGGGTGCTGCTGCTCGTCCAGTCCGCGCTGAGCGGTGTCGGTACGACGCTGGAGCGGCTGGCCGAGCAGGGGCTGCACGCGGATGTGACCGCGCGCCGCGTCGTCCCGTTCGGGCCCGTGCTGCTGCGGCGCGGCCCCTGGCTGGCCTCCCGGGGGCTGATCGGCCCGGGGGACGACAAGGAGGAGCTGGTGGTGATCCGGGCCATCCGTACGACCGAGTGCAGCAGCTGTGCCCGATGAGCCGGTGCCCGATGAGCCCGGCGGCGCCGGTGTTCCGGCGCGGCGCGTCCTCGTCGACCCCGAGGGCCCGCTGCTGGTCGAGGGCCCGGTGGAGGTCGTCCTGGAGGACGGCAGCACGGTCCGCTCCGACCGGGTGATGGTGGCGGTCTGCGCCTGCGGGCGCAGCGCCCGCTACCCCTGGTGCGACACCAGTCACCGCCGCCCGGCGCGCACCCGGGACGGGGCCCGCACCCGGGACGGCTGAGGGCCCGGGCGGCGCAGCGGGGCGAACCGCACCGGGGTCCCGG
>NZ_RIBZ01000583.1:0-3741 GCF_003721215.1 Streptomyces botrytidirepellens | reverse complement strand
CGCGGCCCGTCCTGCCCGGCGAGGCCCGCGTCCTCCCGGCCGAGCCGGGCCGCCATCGCGGCGGCCGACGCCACGGCCTCGACGCAGCCGATGTTCCCGCAGCTGCACACGGTGTCGTCGGCGCCGGGCACCCGCAGATGCCCGATGTCGCCCGCGGCGCCCTCCGCCCCGCGGTGCAGTTCCCCGGAGGCCGAGATGAGGCCGCCGCCGATACCGGTGCCGATCTTGATGAAGAGCAGTGGCGCCTCGCCCTCCGGCAGGGCGCGGGCCTCGCCGAGGGCCATGAGGTTCACGTCGTTGTCGACGAAGGTCCGGCAGCCGAACCGCTCGGTCAGGGTGCGGCCGACCGGGAAGCCGTCCCAGCCGGGCATGATGGGCGGCCGCACCGGCGTACCGGCGCGCGCGTCGACGGGCCCGGGGAGCCCGACGACGAGGGCGGAGGGCCGGTCGGCCCCTCCTGACGCCGCGGATTCGGCGAGCATGCCGCGCAGCCGCTCGGTCAGCACATCGAGGGTCGCTTCGGGGCCCTGCGCCACGTCCAGCGCGACCTCCTCCTGCGCCACGAGGTTCTGCGACAGGTCGGCGAGGGCCAGCCGCGCGCTGTGGGCGCCGACGTCGGCCACCGCGACCACCCCGGCCCGGGGGTTGAGCGCCAGCCGGAGCGGCGGGCGGCCGCGGCCGGGCCGGGCGACGGTTCCGCCCTCGGTGACCACCCCGGCGTCGATCATGGTGTCGAGGTGCCGGGCGACCGTGGACCGTGCCAGGCCGGTGGCCTTGACCAGGTCGGCGCGGCTGTCGGCGAGGCCCGACGCGATGAGCCGGGCCAGCGAGCTGTGGACCGGGCCGCCGGTGTTCTGCGCCCGTAGTCCGGCGACCGACAGCCGGGGTATCGGGCGGGGGTCCGTCGTCTGCGCTCCCATGGCCGGTCACGGTACCGCAATTCTGGCGGCTTTTATGACTCACAAGATGCACAATTCAATGTCTTGTGAGCCTGTAATGGCTGTCTTAGGCTCACCGCCGGACGAAACCGCACCGTCGGGCCGAGGTCAGGCCGTCGACAGCAGACCGACAGCAGACAATCCCGCCGACGCTCCTCAGGGAGGGCTGTCATCACACCCCCAGCGCACAGCACAGCAATCGGCACCGCCATCGTCGGCGCCGGGATGATCGGCGCGATCCACCGCAGGGCCGCGGCGCTGGCCGGTGCCCGCATCACCGGCGTCCTGGCCTCCTCGCCCCCACGGTCCGCCCAGGTGGCCGCGGAGTGGCAGGTCCCCGCCTATCCGTCCCTGGACGCGCTCCTCGACGACGACTCCGTGGACGTGGTCCACATCTGTTCGCCCAACGCCACCCACGCGCCCTTCGCGATGCGCGCCCTCGCCGCGGGGAAGCACGTGGTGTGCGAGAAACCCCTCGCGGTCTCCGTCGCCGACGGGGAGCGCATGGCGGAGACGGCCCGCAGCAGCGGGCTGGTGGCCGCCGTCCCGTTCGTCTACCGCTACCACCCCCTGGTCCGGGAGATCCGGGCGCGCCGGATCGACGGCGAGTTCGGCGGCTGGCACCTGATCCACGGCAGCTACCTCCAGGACTGGATGCTCTCGCCGCAGGCCTCCGGCTGGCGCGTGGACCCGGTGGCCGGGGGCCCGTCCCGCGCCTTCGCGGACATCGGCTCCCACTGGTGCGATCTGGTCGAGTGGGTGTCGGGCGAACGGTTCGCCGAGGTCACCGCCTCGACGTCGATCGCCGTGGACAAGCGGCCCGCCGCCGGTTCGCGCACCTTCGCGTCGGCGGACTCCCCGGACCCGTCGTCGGAATACATGGACGTCCGTACCGAGGACTGCGCCGCGCTGCTGCTGCGCACCGCCTCCGGCGTCCTGGCGTCCACCACCGTCTCCCAGGTCTCCGCCGGGCGGAAGAACCGGCTGTGGTTCGAGCTGGACGGCGCGCGGGCCAGCGCGGTCTTCGACCAGGAGAACCCGGAGACCATCTGGCTGGGCGGCGAGGACGGCGCCCGGGTCATCAGCCGCGATCCCGGCCACGGCTCGGCCGAACAGCGGCGGTTGTCGGTCCTGCCGCCGGGCCACGCCCAGGGGTACGCGGAATGCTTCGAGGCGTTCGTCGCCGACACCTACGCCGCGATCGGCGGCGACCGTCCGGAGGGGCTGCCGACCTTCGACGACGGACTGCGCGCCGCCCGCATCACCGAGGCGGTTCTCCGATCCTCCCGTAACGGCTCGTGGACAGAGGTGTGAAGAGATGAAACTCGGCTTCCTGACGGCATGTCTCCCCGGCTGGTCCCTCCCGCGCATCGCGGAGTGGGCGAGCGGCAACGGCTACGAGGCGCTCGAGGTCGCCGTCTGGCCGCGGACCGGAGGACGCGACTTCGAGGCGAGCCACCTGCCCGTCGCCGACTTCCCCGCGGCGCGCGCGGAGGAGACGCTCGCGCTGTTCGCCAAGCACGATCTCGAACTGTCCGCGCTCGCCTACTACGAGAACCACCTGCACCCCGACCCGGAGCGCCGGGCGGAGATCCGTACCCACTTCAAGCACGCGGTGGACGCGGCCGCGGCGCTCGGCGTCCCCTACGTCGGCACGTTCATCGGCCGGGACTGGACCAAGCCCGTCGCGGAGAACCTCAAGGAAGCCGAGCGCGTCTTCCCCGAACTCGTCGACTACGCGGGCGAACGCGGCGTGAAGGTCATCATCGAGAACTGCGTCATGGAGGGCTGGCACCCCGACGGCTATCCGGGCAACCTGGCCTACTCCCCGGAGCTGTGGGAGTGGATGTTCTCGCTGGACCTCTACCTCAACTGGGACCCCTCGCACCTCACCTGGATCGGCATCGACCCGGTGAAGACCATCGCGCCCTACATCGACCGCATCGTGCACGCCCAGGCCAAGGACGTGGAGCTGGGCAGCGGCGACATCGACCGGTACGGCTTCTTCGGCAGGGCGGTCGACCGCCCGGACCCCTGGGACAACGGCTGGTGGCGCTACCGGGTGCCGGGGCTCGGCCAGGTCGACTGGGCGCGCGTCGTCGACCGCCTCTACGAGCACGGCTTCACCGGAACGCTCTCCGTCGAGCACGAGGACCCGGTCTGGGGCGGAACGGAGGAGAAGGTCGCCCAGGGCCTGAAGATCGCCCACCGCACCCTGCGCCCGCTGGTCATCGGCTGAAGCCCGCCCCACCCGAGAGGAGCCCCCATGGATCGGCAAGGTCTGCTGTCCGTGCAGCTGTACAGCGTCCGTGACGCGCTGGCCGAGAACCAGGACCGTACGCTGGCCCGCCTGGCGGAGATCGGCTTCCGCTACGTCGAGCCCTTCGGCCTGGGGTCCGCGGACAAGAGCGCCGCGGAGCGGCTGGTGGCCGCCAAGGCCCTGCGGCGCGGTCTGGACGCCGCGGGGCTGCGCGTCTCGGCCACCCACGCCGGGCTGCCCGACGACGTGGGCCCGCTGGCCGAGGAGTGCGCCGAGATCGGCGCGGACACGGTGTTCGTGCCGCACCCCCGCATGGTCGGCGGCTTCGACGAGGACGTCTTCGGCGACCCCGGGCGGCTGGCGGCGTTCGCGGACGCGGTGAACGCCGCCGGGCAGGCCCTGGCCGGTGCCGGGCTGCGGCTCGGCTACCACAACCACGACTTCGAATGGGCGACGCTGCCCGACGGGCGCAGCGGCTACGACGCCTTCTGGGCGTCGGCGGACGACGCGATCCTCGCCGAACTCGACGTCTACTGGGCGACC
>NZ_RIBZ01000589.1:0-3729 GCF_003721215.1 Streptomyces botrytidirepellens | reverse complement strand
GCCGCGTCCCCGCGGCACCCGAGCCCGGGCCCGGCCCCGCGCCGGGCACCGACGCCGAGCCCGAGGCGGCCGCCACGGCCACCGGCCGGTCGCGGCACGGGTACTACACCTTCACCTGCTCGCCCATCGAGATGGCCGCCCCGGCCCCCGGTGCGGACCGCACACCCGACCCCGTGCCCGCGCCCGCCCACGACGGGGCCGTCCCCGACCCGGCGGGCCCCGACACGCCCGCCCCGGTCGCGGCCGCGGTCGCGACGACCACCGGGACCGGCACCGAGGACACCGCCGAACCGGTGCGCGGCGTCCTCGTCTTCGGCGCCGACGTCACCGACCAGGTCGAGTCCGCCGAGCGGCTGCGCGCCAGCGAGCGGCTCCAGCGCGAGGCCGCCGTCACCCTCCAGCGCAGCCTCCTCCCACAGGAGCTCGAACAACCCGACGACCTGCGCGTCGCCGCCACCTACCAGCCCGGCGGCAAGGACGCGGCGGTCGGCGGCGACTGGTACGACGTCATCACCCTCGGCGGCGGCCGCACCGCCCTCGTCATCGGCGACGTCATGGGGCGCGGCGTCCGCGCCGCCGCCGTCATGGGCCAGCTGCGCACCGCCGTCCGCGCGTACGCCCGCCTCGACCTGCCCCCGCACGAGGTGCTCCAGCTCCTCGACGGACTGGCCGCCGAGATCGACGCCAACCAGATCGCCACCTGCGTCTACGCCGTCCACGACCCCAACGAGAGCCGCCTCGTCTACGCCTCCGCGGGCCATCTGCCGATCCTGGTCCGCGACCCGGACGGCACCGTGCGCCGCGCCGCCGAACCCACCGGCCCACCACTGGGCACCGGAGGCTGGCTGCACACCTCCGGCTCCGTCCCGCTCGGCCCCGGCGCCAGCGCCGTCCTGTACACCGACGGTCTGGTGGAGCGGCGCGACAAGGACATCTACGACGGCGTCGCCGCCCTCGAACGCGTCTTCGCGGGCGCGACCGGCACGCCCCAGGTGATGTGCGACCGCCTCATCCGGGCGCTCGGCATCACCGCAGCGCACGACGACGACGTCGCCGTGCTGGTCCTCCAGCACCCCGCCCGCAGCGGCCCTGACGCCGAGCTGTTCCACAACGCCGCCCTCGAACTCCTCGGCGGCGTGGAAGCGGCCCCGCGCGCCCGGGCCTTCGCCTCCGGCGTCCTCGCCAGCTGGCGCTTCCCGATGGAGCTGCGCGACCTGGGTGTGCTCGCCGCCAGTGAGCTGGTCGCCAACTCCCTCCAGCACGGCACGCCCCCGATGCGGCTGCGGCTGCGCCGCACCGACCGGCGGCTGATCATCGAGGTGACCGACGGCGACGACCATCTGCCGCGCCGCCGCCGGGCCGAACCGGTCGACGAGGCCGGCCGCGGCATCTCGATCGTCGCGACCATCGCCTCCTCCTGGGGCTCGCGCCGCACACCCGGCGGCGGAAAGGCGGTGTGGTGCGAATTCGCCCTCCCCGCCGGAGACCCATAAGACCTCCGGCGGAAAGGGCGACCCGGAGCCCGGAGCCCGGCGGCCGGTCAGGCCGCCGTGGTCACCGCGGCGGACGACTCCGAACGCGGCTCCGAACGCGGCGCGGGCACCGAGGGACCCGCGGCCCCGCGCAGCGGATTGTCCTGCCGCGCCGACAGCCGCCCGCCCAACCGCAGCGCGAGCACCGATATGCCCAGCGAGCAGACGATCAGGCCCGCGATGTACGCCCCGTAGAGCCCGGCTCCCGCCATCAGCCCGCCGATCGCCGGGCCGACCGCCAGCGCCAACTGCTTCACCAGGGAGAACGCCGCGTTGTACTGCCCCAGCAGGGATGACGGCGCCAGATCGGCCACCAGCGGCGCGACGGTCGGCGACAGCATCGCCTCCCCGAGACCGAAGAGCGCGTACGCCGAGACGATCGCGGCCGTGCCCATGACCTCGCTGCCCGGCACCAGGCCGGCGGCCCCGGCCACCGCCCACGCGACCGTCCACACCAGCCCGACCAGCGCGATCACCCGGCTGCGCCGCCGCCGCTCGACCAGCTTGAGCACCACGAACTGCGCCAGCACGATCGCCGCCGTATTCGCCGCGAGCGCCACGCCCAGCATCGCGGGCGACACATGCGCGACGTCCACGGCGAACGCCGACAGCCCGGACTCGAACTGCCCGTAGCAGGCGAAGAACAGCACGAAGCCCAGCACACACAGCTGCACCATGGCCCGGTGCCCCAGCAGGGCACGCCAGCCGCCCGACCCGCCCTCGGACGCCTCCGTCGGCACCGCGCCGTCGAGCACCGGCCCCTTCGGCAGCCGTACGGTCGCCACGGCGGCACCCAGCACCAGGAACATCACCGCGTCGATCGCGAACAGCCGCACGAAGCCCGCCGGGGACGAGGTGTCCACCAGCAGCCCGCCGAGCAGCCCGCCGACGCCGAGCCCCAGATTGCTGAGGAAGAACTGTGTCGCGAAGGCGCGCGACCGGGTCGCGGGCGACGAGCACCACACGATCAGCGTGGCCAGCGCGGGCTGGATCACCGCCATGCCCGCACCGAGCACCCCGGCCGCGGCGAGGACCAGCGGCTCGCTCGCCGCCAGCCCGAGCCCCAGCGAACCCACGGCGGAGGCGATCGCACCCGCGACGGCAACAGACAGCGGCCCCCGCCGGTCGATCACCCGACCGGTGAAGGGCAGCACGACAAGCGCGGCCACCGCGAACATCGCGAGCACCAGGCCCGCCGTATGCGCACCGAGATCCCTCACCTGCGCCACATAGACGAACAGGAACGGGACCGTGAAGCCGTTGCCGAACGCGCTCAGCGCGTTGCCCAGTTGGATCCGGCGCAGCGCTGCGCCCATCGCGGTGGTCACACTCACCTACCTAGGTCGAGAAGGTCGTACGGAGTCGGACGAAGCCCGCATACTCGAAGCCTCAAGACTTCGAAGCTAAACTTCGACGCTTAAGAGTACACGGCGAAGGAGTTCAGCGCGAACAAGTTCCGTGTCATACTCCGCACATGGCTGACACCCCCGATCCGGACGACCTGCTGACCCTCGAGGAGCAGATCGCGGCCTACCAGCGCGAATTCCAGGACCTGGACCCGCAGGTGGAGCAGGTCGTGAACGCCCTGAGCCGACTCACCCGGCGGATGAACGTCGCCTACAGCAGGCAGTCCTCGACCCTCGGCATCAGCAACGTCGAGTTCGAGGTACTGAAGGCCCTCGTCCTGTCCGGCTCCCCGTACCAGCTGGGCCCCGGCGACCTGGCCAAGCGGCTCGGCCTCACCCCGGCCGCCATGACCCACCGCATCGACCGCCTGGTGAACGAAGGGCTCGTCACCCGGGAGCGTGATGAGAACAATCGCGTGCGCGTCATCGTCGAGCTGACGACCGGCGGCCGCGAGAAGTGGCTCGAGGCGATGCGCCGGGCCTCCGTCTTCGAGGAAGACCTGCTCCAGGACCTGTCCTCCGAGGAGCGCGGCGCCCTCGGCGAGATGCTCACCCGCGTCCTGCGCCGGGTGGAGGAGGCCCAACCGGACGCCGACGGACGGCTGAACGACCTCGGTTGAGGCATTCGGCCGACACGGGTTGACACCGATCAGACCGATCCGTAATGTTCCCCGAGCTGCCACAGAGCCGTAACGGCTCATCGGTACGCACTCGAGCCGCACCGGCGGCAAACCACTCCGCACGACCCCCAATCGGGAACGACTTCGGCATGCCGAAATCCGGACCGAAAA
>NZ_RIBZ01000581.1:0-3714 GCF_003721215.1 Streptomyces botrytidirepellens | reverse complement strand
CGCGAGCGCCGCGGTGGTCCCGGCGAGCCCCCCGCCGATGACGAGCGCGGCCGCCCCCTCGGGGCGGCCTGCCGGGTCCGGGCCCGGCCGGTCGGCGGAGTGTGCGGTGCGGACGGTCATGTGTTCACCCCCTCGGGTGAACACGACGCGGCGCCGGGCCGCGAGGTTGCGTGGCTCACCGGATCCCCCCGGCTCCGCGGCGGACGGCGGCGCGGGTGTCGAGCCCGGCGAGGCCGCGCACCGCGACGTACGCCTTCTCGTGGCCCGGCAGCGACACGCGGCCGCGCAGGACAGCCGCGGGGTCGTGGGCGATGCGCTCCAGGAGTCTGCGGTAGATGCCCGCCATGGCGGCCACGCAGGCCCCGCTGCGCCGGTCCAGCATGGGCAGCAGCCGGTATCCCTCGGCGAAGAGCGCCCGGGCGCGCCGGACCTCGAACTGCACCAGCCCGGTGAGGTCGGCGTCGGCCGGGGCGGCCGAGGTGCGGAAGGCGGTGGTGCAGCCGAACTTGGCGAGGTCGTCGGCGGGCAGATAGGTGCGTCCGGTCGCGGCGTCCTCGCGGACGTCGCGCAGGATGTTCGTCAGTTGCAGTGCGAGGCCGAGCGTATTGGCGTATTCGGGGGCGCGGGAGGCGTCGCGCGCGCCGGGTACGGTGCCGAACACGCCGAGGGAGAGCCGCCCGATGGCGCCCGCCACACAGCGGCAGTAGTCCTTGAGGTCGTCCCAGGTCTCGTACGTCTCCCCGGCCACGTCCTTCAGTACACCGTCGATCAGCTCGTCGAGCCCGCCGAGCGGGATCGGGAAGCGCCGGGAGGCGTGGGTGAGCGCGACGGCCACCGGGTCGGTGTCGTCCTCCTCGATCGCGCCGCCGCGGATCCGGTCGAGCAGGGCGCGGGTCTCGGTGAGCCGGGCCCGCTTGGCGTCCGCGGGCAGCGCGCCGTCGCCGATGTCGTCGATGCGGCGCGAGAAGGCGTAGAGCGCCGACATCGCGTGGCGCTTCTCGGTGGGCAGCAGCTTGATGCCGTAGGCGAAGTTGCGGGCCTGGTGCCCGGTCACGGCCTCGCAGTAGCGGTAGGCCGCGAGCACTGGCGCGGACGCGTGCGGAAATCCGTCCACGGTCCGGCTCACCCCTCTCTTCGCAGTGTCGCCCCCACCTCGCGCAGCAGGCTGAGCTTGGTGGGCCTGGGCGGTCCAGGGAGTACGTCATGTCCCGCGGCCGCGACCGCCCGCAGGGCGGCCAGCCCCCCGGCCACGAACCCGGCGAGCAACACCTTGAGCCTGCCGTGGACGCTACCCACCAGGGGGGTGCCTTCATTCAGCAGGTCTCGGGCGCGTTCCGCCTCGTACGCGACCAGGGCACACACCGAAGCGCCACCCTTCGGGGCGGCGAGGTCGGCCTCGGTCACCCCGAAGCGTTTCATGTCCTCCGCCGGGAGGTAGACGCGGTCCCTGCGGAGGTCCTCGGAGACGTCCTGGAGGTGCTCGATGATCTGGAGGGCGGTGCAGATCGCGTCGGAGCGGCGGACCCGCTCGGGGCTGGCGGTGCCGGTGATGCCGAGGACGAGCCGCCCCACCGGGTTGGCGGACAGCTCGCAGTAGTCCAGCAGCTCCTGGAACGAGGCGTACCGCCGGACCCGCTGGTCCTGGCGGTTGGCCTCGATCAGCCCGCGGAAGGGCGCCGGGGTGAGTCCGTTGCGGCGGACGGTGGGGCGCAGCGCGCTCAGCAGCGGATGGCGGGGCGGCGCGGCGGAGGTGGTGTCGAAGACGCGGTCGAGGTCGGCCTCGAAGGCGTCGAGCATCGCGATCGGATCGTCGGCGAGGGACCGGTCGAGGCCCAGCAGCTCGGCGTCGGCGCCGCCGGGCGGGAGATCGCCGTCACCGATGTCGTCGACCAGCCGGGCGTAGCCGTAGACGGCCATGAGGTCGGCGCGCCAGGCGCGCGGGACGAAGAAGGGGGCCACGGGGAAGTTCTCGTGCGCGGCCTTGTCGAGCACGGCGCGAGCGGCGTCCTGTCCGCCGCTCAGGCTGCCCGACATGGTGGAGGACCCGCTGCGCTCGTCCTCCGCGGTCACCGTGGACAGCCAGGCGTACGGGCGAGGGCCACGACGCCGCGCGGATCCCGGTGACCGGGGCCCGTGGGCGTACTGGAGATGGGCCGTGGAGCCAATGCCGTCACATCCCCCGTTCTACACCGGTTACCAGGGTCGGCACGATCCGGACACGCCGCGCCGACACGTCAACGGCGTCCGGCCGCACACCCCCGAACAGGGGACAGCCGCACACGTCCGACGTGATCCGGTTGGGCATTGCTACAGCTTACGCCCCTCGGCGCACACGCGTACGGGGCCACACCCCGGAGCGGCCCCGCACCCTGCCGGGCTGCCCGACCCTGCCCGTGGGCGGGGTCAGGCGGCCTCGTCGTAGAACTCGGTGATGTCGAGCATGGCGCACAGGTCGCGCAGCTCGAACTCGAAGAACGACTTCCCCTCCGACAGCCCGAACGACATGTGCCCCAGCGCCTCCATGGAGATCACCCCGTACAGCCGCGCCCAGCAGCGCAGCATGACGGCGATGGCCCCGGGCGGCATGTCGACGCCCTGGTCCTCGCTGAGCGCCCCGAGCTGGCGGGCGAGCGCCGGTTCCAGCTCGCCCTCCTCGGGCGCGGGGAAGCCCCGCACCCGCCACAGGTCGGAGACCAGGTCGGAGAAGACGGACCCGAAGACCCAGCCCATGGTGCGCTCCGGCTTGGTCTCCTCGCGCCCGAGGCCCGGGGCCCAGGGTCCGAGGATGAGCCCGAACTCATGCGGGTGCTTGATGGCCCAGACGCGCAGCGCCCGGGCGCCGCCGATCAGTCTGCGGCCGGGCTCGCCCTCGGGGAGCTGCCCGATGACCCCGCGCATGTAGCGGGCCATTTCCGCGAAGATGTCCACCCGCAGCTGAAGGATCAGCGCGTCCCGGCTGCTGAAGTAGCGATACACGGCCGGCGCGGTCATGCCCATCTCACGCGCGATGGCCCGGATGGTCACATTCTCCGGGCCCTCCTGAACCAGGAGCGTCCGGGCGACGTCCTTGATCTCGCGGATGGTCGCAATGCGCAACCGCTCGCGCCGTGAGTACGGTGCGACGTGCGCTTCCCCTGGCGACACGCGTCCCCCTCCCTCATACCCCGCCGCTCGGCAACCCGGCGTACACGCACACGATACAGCGCCTCCGTTTAGTGAACAGCGGCAGCGGCGGTACCTCCGCGTCACTCACGGTCCGCGAACGGCCCCCGGGGAGACCGCGCGACGGCGGCCGGAACCGAGGGACCGCCGGTCGGCGGCCTGCCGCGGTGTCCCGGGCCGCCCTGGACGGCCCGCCCGCACCCTGGCAGAGGGGCGAAATTGCCCCTGATGGACGTGTGTTCACCACGTCCCTCCCCTGATGCGGAATACAGCTTCCGCTTCGCCCGCGGTGGTCAATCCCCGGCAGCGGTCGCATGTGTCACCCCCCGTAAGCCCGATGAATTTCTGACCACCACCTTAGTAGGGCGGGGTGACAGTGCGTGAGCTTTTCCACAGGTCGGGGCACGGCAAGGGGCCGGGACCGCCTCACGGCCCCGGCCCCCGGCGGGTTTTCGGCTA
This sequence comes from Streptomyces botrytidirepellens, assembly GCF_003721215.1. Classification (NCBI taxonomy): domain Bacteria; kingdom Bacillati; phylum Actinomycetota; class Actinomycetes; order Kitasatosporales; family Streptomycetaceae; genus Streptomyces; species Streptomyces botrytidirepellens. Next base: position 93 of record NZ_RIBZ01000581.1, on the reverse strand, counting down.
CTTGCCGGTCTCCTTCTCGTACGCCTTGATGACCTCGTCCGTCGGGCCGTCCATCAGCAGCTCGCCCTTCTCCAGCCACAGCACCCGGTCACA
>NZ_RIBZ01000579.1:0-3711 GCF_003721215.1 Streptomyces botrytidirepellens | reverse complement strand
CGCCGGGGAGTGGGGGGCCGGGGGGCGGAGCCCTCCGGGTTCGGGGAGGGGCGGGGTGGGGGAAAGCCCCGACGCCAGCACCCCGCGCAACTCCGCCAACCGCCGCCCGCCCAGCGAGACGAGCGCGCCGTCGAGGTTCAGGCGCACCGCGGCCGACGGCCGCGTCGAGCCGGGGCGCGGGAGCGCGGGGTCCACGGGCGCGCCCTCCGTCCACAGCGCCGTGGCGACGCGGCGCAGTTGGGCGACGCCGTCGCGGTGGGGCGAATTGGCGGCCACCACGACGTGGTCGCGGCCCTGGAGCGTGTCGCCGATGAGCGAGGCCAGCTGGCCGGTACCCATCTGGACGAACGCGCGGAAGCCCGCGTCGTGCAGCGCCTGGGTCAGCAGCCGGAACCGCACCGGTTCCAGGAGGTGCCGCACGAACAACTGCCGCACCTCCGCCTCGGTCTCCGGATACGGCGCGGCGGTGGTCCCGGACCAGACGGGGATACGGGACGGCAGGAGCAGCTCGAAGCGCTCCGCCAGGGTCCGGATGGGGTCGAGGTAGGGGGCCAGCATGGGCGTGTGGAAGCCGGATTGGAAGGGCAGGACCTGCGCGATCACGCCCGTGGCGCGCATCGCCTGGACGAACTCCTCGACGTCGGCCCGTGGCCCGCACACCATCGACTGGCTCGGCGCGTTGTCGTGCGAGAGCACGATCCGGCGCTCCGGCCGCTCCGCGAGCGCGGTGAGGACGCGTTCCGCGCCCGTGCCGAGGACGGCGAAGGTCACCCCGGGGACGCGCAGCGCGTCGGGGTCGAAGGAGTCGAGGAAGGCGTCGACGGCGTCGCCCGCGTAGAGTCCGCCCGCGGCCATCGCGGACCACTCGCCGACGCTGTGTCCGGCGACCGCGTCCGGCACGATTCCCATGTGGCCGAGTGCCGCGTTGAGCAGGCGCCCGACGCCGAAGACGCCGATGCCGTGGCGGCCGATGTCGCCCGCGCGGGCCGCCTCGCCGTACCGCTCGCCGGGGCGGTCGCCGGTGTGGCGGGACAGCCCGAAGTACTCGGCGATCCCGTCCGTGCGGGGCTCGAACTCGGCCTCCAGGCCGGGAAAGACGAAGGCCAGTTTCCCGGCGGCCGCGAGCAGCGGCTCCGTGGTGAACCAGACGTCGTTGCGGCCGCGCCACGGGCGGCCCTTGGCGACCACGCGCCGGGCGAGGGCGAGCCGCTTGGCGGTGGGGTCGACGATGCCGAGCCGGGTGCGGGCGCCCCGCCCGGACCCGGACGGGGAAGCGGGCGCGGTGGCCCGTACGGTCGCGTCGTCGGCCGCGAGCAGTTCGGCCAGCCGCTCCGGCGTGTCCACGGCGAGGGCCAGCACCCGTTCGGGTTCGGTCACGACGGTGGCCGGGCGCCGTTTCACCGGCGCGGTCGACTCCTGCTCCAGCACCACGTGCGCGTTGATCCCGCCGAACCCGAAGGCGTTGACCGCCGCGCGCCGCACGGGGGCCTCCCAGGGCGTGGCCGCGTCGAGGGTGCGGAAGCGGGTGGCCGAAAGCCCCGGGTGCGGGTCGTCGCAGTGCAGGGTGGGCAGCAGCCAGCCGTGGTGGACGGCGAGGGCGGCCTTGACCAGCCCGGCGACACCGGCGGCGGGCATGGTGTGGCCGATCATCGACTTCACGGAGCCGATGACGGCAGGCTCGCCGCGAGAAGAACCACCGGGCCCGAACGCCTCGGCCAGCGTGGTGAGTTCGGCCGCGTCCCCGGCGGGGGTGGCCGTGCCGTGCGCTTCCAGCAGGCCGATCGAGCCCGGTGCGCGCGGGTCGAGGCCCGCGGCGCGCCAGGCCTGCCGTACGGCGCGGGCCTGGCCGCCCGGGTCCGGGTTGACCAGCCCGGTGGCGCGGCCGTCCGAGGCCACGCCGGTGCCGCGGATGACGGCGTAGACGCGGTCGCCGTCACGCCGCGCGTCGGCGAGCCGTTTGAGGACGACCACACCGGTGCCCTCGCCGATCAGCAGGCCGTCGGCGGCGCGGTCGAAGGGCCGGATGCGCTGGCTCGGCGACAGGGCGCGCAGCTGCGCGAAGACGCTCCACAGGGTGATGTCGTGGCAGTGGTGCACACCGCCCGCGAGCATCACGTCGCACCGCCCGGAGGCCAGCTCCGCCACCGCCTGGTCGACGGCGACGAGGGACGACGCGCAGGCGGCGTCCACGGTGTAGGCGGGCCCGCGCAGATCGAGCCGGTTGGCGATGCGGGAGGCGGCGAGGTTGGGCACCAGGCCGATGGCCGCCTCGGGGCGGTCCGGGCCGAGCTGTTCGGTGAAGGCGTCCCGGATCCGGTCCAGGTGGCCGGGGCCGAGGCCGGGCAGCAGCTCGCCGAGGGTGCGTACGAGCTGGTGCGCGGTGCGGACGCGCTGGTCGAGCCGGACCAGCCCGGGGGTGAGGTAGCCGCCCCGGCCCAGGACGACGCCCACCCGCTCCCGGTCGGGCAGCCGGTCGTCGCCGCCCGCGTCGGCGAGGGCGGCCGCCGCGACGCCGAGGGCGATCAGCTGGTCGGGTTCGGTGCCGGACACCGAGTTCGGCATGATGCCGAACCGGGCGGCCTCCACCTGCGCGTACGTGTCGACGAAGCCGCCGCGGCGGCAGTACACCCGGTCGGGGGCGGCCGGGGTGCCGGGGCCCTGGGGATCGTAGAACCCCGTGTCCCACCGCCCGGCCGGGACCTCGGTGATGGCGTCCACGCCCCCGGTCAGGTTGAGCCAGTAGGTGTCCAGGTCCGGGGAGCCGGGCAGCAGGACCGCCATCCCGACGATGGCCACCGGTGGCAGCTGGTGACGGCCGGTCATGGTCACCAGCCCGAGGCGGTGTAGACGACGGCCTGGTCCGGCTCCTCGCCCCAGGCCAGCTCGCGCAGCAGCGCCAGCGCGCCCTCTTCGGGGTCGATGAGCGAGATGCCGCGCCGGGCGTACTCCCGGCCGAGTTCCGGCGTGACCATCCCGCCGTGGGCGCCGGTCGGGGCCCACGGCCCCCAGTGCACGGTCAGCGCCCGGCGGCCGGTGCGGGCCCGCCACTGCGCGCCGAGGGTTTCCAGCGCGTCGTTGGCCGCGGCGTAGTCCACCTGGCCGCGGTTGCCGAGGGCGGCGGAGATGCTGCCGAACAGCACCGTGAACGCCGGGGGTTCGGGCAGTTCCGCGAGGGCGTCCAGCAGGGTCCGCGCGCCGTCCGCCTTGGTGCCGAAGACCCGCCCGAAGGACTCGGCGGACTTCTCCGCGATCAGCCGGTCCTCGATGACACCGGCGGCGTACACGGCGCCGTCCAGCCGCCCGTGGTCGGCGTGGATCTGCTTCACGGCCCGGAGCACGGCCGCGTCGTCCCGGACGTCCACCGCGCGGTAGCGCACCCGGCTGCCCAGGGCGGTCAACTCCGCGAGAGTGGCGGCGACTTCGCGCCGGGCGAGGATCCGGGCGACCTCCCGCTCGATCTCGGCCGGTGTCGCGCCGCCCCGGGCGGCGAGCGCGGCGCGCAGCGCCGTCTCGTCGCGTGCCGCGGCTGTGTCCGGGGCCTCCGGGCCGGTGGGTTCCGGCGTACGGCCGAGCAGTTCGATCCGGCAGCGGGCGGCGGACGCGAGGGCGAGGGCGCACCGGGCGGTGATGCCGCGTGCCCCGCCGACCAGGACCACCACGGAGTCGCGGTCCAGGCCGAGCGCGGCGGCCTCCGCCGCGCCGTCTCCGGCG
>NZ_RIBZ01000580.1:0-3710 GCF_003721215.1 Streptomyces botrytidirepellens | reverse complement strand
GGGCGTCGGGGCCGGTGGTGCGGGCGGGGGTGCGGGACGGTCGCCCGGTGGCGGGTCCGGGGGCGCGGCGGCGGGCGGCCGGGCGGGGGTGATCTGCCCGGCCAGCCAGAGGAGTTCGGCGACCTCGCGCACCGTCAGGTCCTCGTCGCCGCTGCATCGCCTCGCCAGGGCGAGCGCCTCGGTGATGTCGGTCATGCCATGTCGTTCAGCGGGCGCAGGAGTTCGCGCAGGACCGTGGGCCATTCGGGGTCGTCGGCGTGCTCGGCGGTGTGTTCCAGCCGGAGGGTGTTGAGCAGCTGGTCGGTGGCGAGGAGTTTGCGGCCCTCCGTCAGGTCCTTCGCGAAGCTCTCCAGCCGTGGCCCGGAGGCGCTCAGCACGTCCGCGCCGAGATGGGCTTCGACGATGCGCTCCAGCTTCTGCCGGGACGGCGGCCGGATGTCCAGCCGGACGCAGCGGCGGACGAACGCGGGCGGGAACTCGCGCTCGCCGTTGCTGGTGAGGACCACGAGGGGGAACTCGGCGCAGCGCACCTGCCCGTGCCGGACCGGCTCGCGGCGCAGCCCGTCGTCGGTCATCACATGGACGTCGCAGACGGGGTACCGCTGGAGTTCGGGGATGGTGAACTGCCCGTCCTCCAGCACCGAGAGCAGGTCGTTGGGCAGGTCGACGTCGCCCTTGTCGAGCTCGTCGATGAGCAGGACGCGGGGGCGGTCGGAGGGGAGCAGCGCGGTGCCGAGGGGACCGAGCCGCACATATTTTCCGATGTCGAGGGGGGCCTTACCGGTGTCGGCGAGGCCCGTGCCCTTCGGCGTCCGGGTGGCGGCGGTGGCCTCGGTGCGTCCCTCGTCCTGGAGGCGGCCGATGGCGTCGTACGCGTACAGCCCGTCGGCAAGGGTGGTGCGGCTGGTGACGGACCAGTGGAGGACGCGGCCGAGGCCCAGTTCATGGGCGATGCCATGGGCGAGGGTGGACTTTCCGGTGCCGGGTTTGCCGGTGACCAGGAGCGGGCGGCGCAGATGGATGGCGGCGTTGACCATCCGGGCCTCTTCGGGCTCGGCGCGGTAGGTGGTGGCGACGCCGGTGCGGCCGGGGCCCTCCGCGGTGTGGCCGTCGCAGCAGGGCTCGACCGCCGACGCGCGGCCCTCGTCGGCTTCGGGGCGGGAGCCGTTGAAGCGGCGCCAGGGCGGGGGGTCGGGCAGGGTCCAGTCGGTGCGGCGGACGCCGTCGCCGTAGTAGATCCACCAGGCGGGCGGCCGGGGCCGTTCGTGGTCGGTGACGGGCGGCTGCCGGTCGTCCGCGTTCATCGCATGCCTCCTTGGTGGGCCCGCGGGCCGCCGAGTCGTCTGAGTCGTTCGGGGTGCCAGCCAGGGTTGTCCCACAGGACCGCGATGCCGGTCCCGTCGTGGGCCTCCTCCGGGCACTGCGCCGCCTGTTGGCGCAGCGCCAGTACGGTGCCGGGCAGCCCGGCCAGGCCCCCGTCCAGGGCGACGAGGTCGGCCACCCGCCGGGGCCGTCCGGGCGGGGCGGCGCCGTCCGGGCCGGGCCGCCACCACACGGCGGCGGGCACGCCCTCCTGGATGGCGCACTGGAGGGCGTCCGGGACGACGGGGAGGCACGGATAGGGGTAGGTGAGGAACAGGCAGCTGATGTCCTTGCGGGAGGCCAGCCGCCCGGCGAGCGCCGGGAGGGCGGAGGCGTCCGCGACCAGGGGTTCGCACTCCGGCTCGGGAGGGCCGTCGGCCGGGCGGTCCGGCTCGGTCTCCCCGTCCGGGGTGCCGTCGCCGTGCAGCCAGTGCGGCCCGGGCGGCGGGCCGTCACCGGCGGGCGGCTCGCCCAGCCGCTCCCAGCGGGCCAGCCACTGGGCGGTGGACCAGCCGTCCCGCAGCCGGTCCAGGGAGCGGACGACGACCGGACCGCAGCGGCCGATGGGACGGGGTGCGGGCATCTCGCCACCGCCCCGCAGGTTCCACTCGTCGACCGGCCAGCCGAGCGCCTCCCACGGCAGCAGGAACTCGAACAGCAGGGACTCGAGGTCGAGGTGCTGGACGAAGGGCTGGAGCCGGGCGATCAGCACCTCGGCCGCGGCGGGTATCGCCTCCACCGGGTGCGGGGTGTCGTCCTGGAGCTTGACGCCCAGACAACGGCCCCCGCGGTAGAGCCAGGCGGCGAGCCGGTAGCGGTCGCCGCCGGGGTCGCAGCGCTCGGCCCGGACCAGGCAGCTGGTGTACGGGGGCGCCGGGGCCTCGGCCGCGGAGGTGGCGGCGTCGCGCTCGGCGGTGAGCCGCGCGGCGGGCATCCGGCCGGTGCGGCGGTGGGCCACGGTGTCGATCCAGACCCGTAGTTCGTCGCCCACGGGGTCCTCCGCGCGGGCGGCGAGGTGTTCCAGGAAGACGAGCAGCGGCGGCACCCGGGTGTCGGGGCTGTTGCGCGCGTCCAGGTCGTCGACGAGTGCGGTCACGCTCGCGGCCTGTTCGGCGGCGAGCAGGCCGTCCTTGGCCACCAGCAACCCCAGGGACGAGGCCGCGGCCCAGAGCACCTCGCACAGCTGGGCCGGGTCGGTGGGGCAGCGGGGGTCGGCCAGCAGCGCGTCGAGGTCCCGGCGCTCGTCGGCGTCGAGCAGCCCGGCGGCGACGGTAGGGAGCGGGGCCGGGTCGCTGCCGGGGAGGGCGTCGTAGCCGTGCCGCAGCTCGGTCACCCAGGGCGGCGCGTCGTACTCCCGCTCCAGGGCGTCGAACAGCCGCCGCATGACGTCGGGCCGGTGCACCCGGTGCTGGAACGCGCGGTACAGCAGCGCTCCCAGCGGGCCGCCGCGGTCCGCGGGCCAGTCGACCTCGATCCCGGCGCGGGCGAGCAGGAGCTGGGCGCGGTCGGCGCTCTCCAGGCGGCGGGCCAGCTCCGCCGCGAAGTCGGGGCACCACTGGACGCGCGCCCGCTCGGCCAGGACCTCGCGTTCCGGCCCGATGGGAAGTGCCACGCTCACCGTGCCCTCAGGTGGTGAGGGTGACGAGCAGCTCGGCCAGCCATCGCACCGGGACGCCCTCGTTGCTGTACACGTGCCCGCTGCCGTCGGGGGCCGGGAGGTGTCCGCCCGCGCGGTGCACGGCGGCGACCCGCCACCGGTCGTCGAAGGCCGGGGAGCCGGAGGAGCCGGGGAGGGTGTCGGTGAGGTAGAGGACCCGGTGCTCCTCGGCGTGGGTGACCACGTTGTGGTAGAGCGCGATCTTCTTGGGGGCGCCGCCGGGGTGCTGGACGATGTTGACCCGTTGCAGCTTCGGCGCCCGGGGCGGGGCGAGGGTGAGCGCGCCCCACTCCTCGGTCAGCGGCTCCCGGGCGCGGACGACGGTGAGGTCATGGCGCTCGGAGGTGGCGAAGCCGAGGTCCGGGGCGAGGGCGTGCGACGTCCCCCCGACGATCTCGCCACCCGGTCCCTCCTGATAGCCGAGGACGAGATGGGCTCCGGCGGCGGACGCCGCGTCGGGGAGGACATGGCCTGCGGTGACGACGAAGTCGCCCGCCACCAGGAAGCCGGTGCCCAGGGCCTCCACATCGTCCCGCAACAGCCCGACGGCGCGCGCCGCCCGCAGCCCGCTCTCCAGGAACGCCAGTGGCAGCAGGGTGCTCTGAGCGCCCATCAGTTTCTCGGCGCCCGCGACGGACACCGCGCCGCCCGCGCCGCCCGCCCCGCCCGGGGCGGCCGTCGGCGTCGCGGC
>NZ_RIBZ01000584.1:0-3632 GCF_003721215.1 Streptomyces botrytidirepellens | reverse complement strand
GGGATGCGCCGGGGGCCCGGGGCTGGGCTGTGCCGGTCAGGCGTTACGCCGGTACTTTCGTGTCCTCGTCGGTGGTCTCCGCGTGGCTCACCACCGCGTTGTGCCGCTCGGTCCAGGTGGCCAGCGCCATCTCGCAGGCGTGGTCCACGTGGCGCAGACCCCTCAGGTCCAGCTCCACGACCCGCTCACGGGGCAGCGCCTCCAGCTCGTCCAGCAGCTTGGGCAGCCGGAGGAAGGTCGCGTTGCCGAGCACCCGCACCTTGATGGGCTGGTCCTCGGCGTCGTCGCGGCCCTTGACGTCGATGTGGACGTGCGAGGTCTCCCAGGCGGTCTTGGCGACCGACATCAGCAGACCGATGATGACGCCCTCGAACATGTTGGTGATCACGATGGCCCCGGCGGTCACGATCAGGATGATCGCCTCGCCCCGGCGCTCCCGCCACAGCGGCAGCAGCTCCTTGGTCGGGATCAGCTTCCAGCCCGCGTGCACCAGCACACCGGCGAGCGTCGCGACCGGGATGATGCCCAGCGCGGAGGGGAAGAGGACCGCGAAGACCAGCAGCCACACACCGTGCAGGATGCGCGAGAGCTTCGTCTTGGCACCGGCGAACACATTGGCCGAGCTGCGCACGATCACCGCGGTCATCGGCAGCGCGCCGAGCGCACCGCACACCGCGTTACCGGCGCCCTGCGCCATGAGCTCCTTGTCGTAGTCGGTGCGCGGACCGTCGTGCAGCCGGTCCACGGCCGCGGCACTGAACAGGCTCTCCGCCGAAGCGATCAGGGTGAACGCGAGAATGGTCCCGATCACGCCCACTTCGGCCATCTGGGTGATCTGATCGACGCCGGGGGGCTGGATGGCCTCCAGCAGACCCTTGACCTCGACCCGGGCGACCGGCAGGTCGAAGCTGACCGTCGCGATCGTCGCGAGGGCGACCGCGGCCAGCGGAGCGGGCAGCACCTTGGCGCCCTGGCGGAAGCGCGGCCAGAGGACCAGGACCAGGATGGTTCCGACGCCGATGGCCACGGCCGTGAGCGAGTTGCTCGACCCGGCCACGTCGCCGATCAGTTCCGGAATCCCGAAGATCTTGTCGAGCCCGCTGCTCGGGGCCTTCGCGTCGGCGAGCGCGTAGAGCTGCCCGGCGATCAGTACGAGGCCGATACCGGCCAGCATGCCCTGCACCACGGCGAGCGAGATCGCCCGGAACCAGCGGCCCAGCCCCAGGGCGCCCATCGCCAGCTGGAGCAGTCCGGACACCAGGACGAGTACGCCCAGCGCCGCGACGCCGTACTCCTGGACCGCCTCGTAGACCAGCACCGTCAGACCGGCGGCGGGGCCCGACACCTGGAGGCTGCTGCCCGGCAGGAGGCCGGTGACCAGGCCGCCGACGATGCCGGTGATCAGGCCCAGCTCGGCCGGGACGCCGGAGGCGACGGCCACGCCCACACACAGGGGCACGGCCACCAGGAAGACGACGAGAGAAGCGGTGAAGTCGGCGCGGAACGTCCCGGCGCCGGGGGGAGAGCCCGCGGCGCCGCCGGCGCCGCGCATTCGGGCAAGAAGAGAGTTTCGCATGAGGGTTGCCTCCAGTGCGCCCCGTCACCGGCTCTGGGCAGGCGGGGGCACGGCATAGCACTTCGTCAGTGGGATCGATGGAATCGGTCGCTGGCGGTGAAGCTCGCTTGCTCACACGACGCGTGAGGAAGCGTGAAACGTGACGCGCGAGAGCGCACGAAATGAGCCGTCATCAGCCGTCATGAGCCGTCGGCATATGACGGTGCAGCCCTCAGCAGCGGAAAATCTGGTGAACGACGGGCAACTCGCCCGATCTCGAGACCGGCACGGCCTGGCGTCCCGTCAGAGATGCGCTGATCGCGGTGCGCGGCATCCGCACCCCCGCGTCGCATCCGCACACACATCCGTATTTGCCGCTCGGTGTGGGTGCGGTCAGCGGCGCCCGTCCGTTACGGAGCCCCTTGCAGTCCTCCACCCCGCTGTCATGGTGGGTGGAGAGCGCCTTGATGATCGGCTTGGGGTCGGCGGACGCCGTCGAGCTGATCGTTTCAGGATGGGTGACCTGCGCGGACGAACTGTCCGCGGCGATGAAGAGGGCGAGCAGTACGGATACCACGGCTAGCAGCCCACGAGCGGTATGCCGGACCGTCCTCACCATCGCCTCCCTCCCGTACGTATCGACACTCAACTCCATTGTGTCCAGAAGCCCGTGACCATTTGCAAGTCGATATGTAACCAACTTGTGAATAGAGAGGCGTCGAACAGGACGGATTCCTTCCGGTCGCCCCGGCGGACGCCAGCGCTCGCAGGCGATAGCGTCACGCCGGACCGCCCGAAGGAGCCAAAAAAATATTATTCATCGAACAATGAATAATGCACGACCCCGTGCCGCCGATCAGGGCGATGGCTGCGACCGTGCCAAGGACGACGGCGCGGGAGGTGAGGGTGCGCTTGGGCGGTGGCCTTCATGGGGACGGTTCCTTCGGTTCGTGGCGCGGCGTGCTTCTGTCGGCGGGCCCTGTCGTGCCCTTCCGACATCCACTACGTTGCCGAACCGAACCTGAACGCAGCCTGAAGTCCTGAAGCGCTCTTCAGGAAGTCGCTCATGCGGTTCCGGTCAGCAGGTGATCGCCGTAGCGCGCCGCGTCGCCCGGCCCCCGGTGCGAGGATGAGAGACGTCCATCCATCGCAGCAACGCACGAGGTGAGCCGCACTATGACGGAGACGGTCGCCGTACTCGGCACGGGAAAGATCGGCGAAGCCCTGCTCAGCGGGATGATCCGCGGTGGCTGGAAACCGACCGATCTGCTGGTCACCGCCCGCCGCCCGGAGCGCGCCCAGGAGCTGCGGTCTCGCTACGGCGTCGAGGCCGTCACCAACGCCGAGGCCGCCAAGGCCGCCGACACGCTCATCCTCACCGTCAAGCCGCAGGACATGAGCACGCTGCTGGACGAGCTGGCCCCGCACGTGCCCGCCGACCGGCTGGTCATCTCCGGCGCCGCGGGCATCCCCACCTCCTTCTTCGAGGCGCGCCTGGCCGTCGGCACCCCCGTGGTGCGCGTCATGACCAACACCCCCGCCCTCGTCGACGAGGCCATGTCCGTCATCTCGGCGGGCAGCCACGCCGGTGAGGAGCACCTCGTCCACGCCGAGGCGATCTTCGGCGGCGTCGGCAAGACGCTCCGCGTCCCGGAGAGCCAGCAGGACGCCGCGACCGCCCTCTCCGGCTCCGGTCCCGCGTACTTCTACTTTCTCGTCGAGGCCATGACGGACGCCGGAATCCTGCTCGGGCTGCCCCGCGACAAGGCCCACGACCTGATCGTCCAGGCGGCGATCGGCGCCGCGACGATGCTGCGCGACAGCGGTCAGCACCCGGTCGCGCTGCGCGAGGCCGTGACCTCCCCCGCGGGCACCACGATCAGCGCCATCCGCGAACTGGAGAGCCACGGCGTACGCGCCGCCCTCATCGCCGCCCTGGAGGCGGCCCGCGACCGCAGCCGCGAGCTGGCCTCCGGCAACGGCTGACCCCGCCCGGGCCCCGGTGCCGAGCCGGGGCCCGCTCCGGCTCAGGTCGGCGGCAGCAGCCCCACCGCCGCGTAGGCGGCGTCGACCCGCG
>NZ_RIBZ01000577.1:0-3620 GCF_003721215.1 Streptomyces botrytidirepellens | reverse complement strand
GGCAGCAGCGCGCGCAGCCGGGCCGCGGCCGCGTCCAGCCGGGCGTCGGCACCTGCGGCGGCGTCCACCTCGGCGAGGACGGCGTCCAGCGCGCCCGTCTCCCGGCCGAGCGCGCGCAGCACGTCGAGGGCGGCGACGTTCCCCGAGCCCTCCCAGATCGACTGGAGCGGCGCCTCCCTATACAGCCGCGGCATGCCGGATTCCTCCACATAGCCGTTTCCGCCCAGGCACTCCAGGGCCTCGGCGGCGTGCGTGGCGCCGCGCTTGCACACCCAGTACTTGCTGACCGCCAGCCCCAGTCGCCGCAGCGCCGCCTCGCCCGCGTCCCCGGCCTCGGCGCGGTCCAGCGCCGTCGCCAGCCGCATCGCGAGCGTGGTGGCCGCCTCCGACTCGACCGCCAGATCGGCCAGCACGTTGCGCATCAGCGGCTGGTCGATCAGCTCGGCGCCGAAGGCCCGGCGGTGCTCGCAGTGGTGCAGCGCCTGCCGCAGCCCGGCGCGCATGCCCGCCGCCGAGCCGATCACGCAGTCCAGCCGGGTCACGTTGACCATCTCGACGATGGTCCGCACCCCCCGCCCCGGTTCGCCGATCCGCCAGGCCACGGCGCGGTCGTACTCGACCTCGGAGGAGGCGTTCGAGCGGTTCCCGAGCTTGTTCTTGAGCCGCTGGAGGTACAGGGCGTTACGGGTGCCGTCCGGCAGGACGCGCGGCACCAGGAAACAGGTCACCCCCTCGGGGGCCTGCGCCAGCGTCAGGAACACATCGCTCATCGGCGCGGACGTGAACCACTTGTGGCCGGTGAGCAGGTAGGTGCCGTCGTCATCGGAGGACGGCACGGCCTCGGTGGTGTTGGCACGTACGTCCGAGCCACCCTGCTTCTCCGTCATCGACATGCCCGCGATCAGCCCGCGCTTGGTGAGCGGCGCGCGCAGCCCGAAGTCGTAGGTGCGGGCCGTCAGCAGCGGCTCGTACGCGGCGGCCAGCTCCGGTTCGGCGCGCAGCGCCGGGACGGCGGCGTACGTCATGGAGATGGGGCAGCCGTGGCCGGGCTCGGCCTGGGCGAAGGCGTAGAACGTGGCCGCCCGCGCCAGATGCCGCCCGGGGCGGGTCTCGGCCCAGGCCGCCGCGTGCTGACCGCTCTCCACGGCGACGGTCATCAGCTGGTGGTAGGCGGGGTGGTACTCGACCTCGTCGATCCGATGGCCGTAGCGGTCATGGGTGTGCAGCACCGGATGGTGCTCCTCCGCCATCCGCGCCCAGTCCTGGACCTCGGCGGAACCGGCCCGCGCGCCCACCTCCCGCACCCGGGGCTCGGCCCATGCGGCGCCGTCCCGGCGCAGGGCCTCCAGCAGGGCGGGGTCGTCGGCGGTGGTGAAACCGGCGAGGGGCGGAGCCTGGTTGAGGACTTCGTGCGTCGCGCTCATGGCAAGCGTCTCCTGGGGTCGCCGCGGGGGCCGGGTTCCTGCCGTCCTGTTCTTACAGTTTCAGTATGCGTGATGGGAAACTGTAATGGTAGGTGGGGAACGGTCATGGATAGGGTTTCGCACAGTTATGGACGACACCGGAACGCTCACGCTGCGCCCCCTGACGGCGCGCTCGATCGTGCTCAGCACCCTGCTGGGCCACCATCCGCCGCAGCTGCCCGCCCGCGCGCTCGTCCGCGTCGGCGCCATGTTCGGCACGGCGGAGGGGACGGTCCGGGTCGCCCTCACCCGGATGGTGGCCGCCGGTGACCTCGAACAGCACGACGGAGCCTACAAGCTCACCGACCGGCTGCTCGCCCGCCAGGCCCGCCAGGACGACAGCCGGGCCCCGGGCACCCGGCGCTGGGACGGCACCTGGGAGATCGCAGTCGTCACCCCTGACCGCCGTCCCGCCCCCGAGCGCGCCGCCCTCCGCCAGGCGATGGCCGCGCTGCGGCTCGCCGAACTCCGCGAGGGCACCTGGCTGCGCCCCGCCAACCTCGTACGCCCCCGCCCGCCCGTGGTCGCCGAGCAGTGCGGCTGCTTCACCGCCACCCCGGAGGACGACCCCGCCGCCCTCGCGGCCCGGCTCTGGGACCTGCCGGACTGGGCCGACCGCGCCCACCGCCTGGTCGAGGCCCTGGACGCGGCGCGGAGCCCGGCCGACAGCTTCACGGTGGCGGCGGCGGTGCTGCGGCATCTGCTGACGGACCCGGTGCTGCCGGACGAACTGCTGCCGTGGGGGTGGCCGGGCGCCGAGCTGCGGGCGCGGTACGACGCGTTCGAGACGGAGTTCCGCGGGCTGCTGCGCCAGTACACGACGTAGGCCCTGTTACGCCGAGGAGCCCGTTACGCCGAGCCGCGCTGCACCAGTTCCACGTCCAGCACCACCGCCGGTTCGATCGCCTCCCCGCCCGCCAGCCGCAGCAGCTGACGCGCCAGCCGCCGGCCGATCTCCGCGATCGGCTGCCGCACCGTCGTCAGCGGCGGGTCCGCGTAGCGCGCCGCCTGTACGTCGTCGAAGCCCACCACCGCCACGTCCTCCGGCACCCGCCGCCCGGCCCGGCGCAGGGCCCGCAGCACCCCGAGGCCCATGAGGTCGGAGGCCACGAAGACGGCGTCCAGCTCCGGCTCCCGCGCCAGCAGCTCCCGCATCGCGACCGCGCCCGACTCCTGCGTGAAGTCCCCGGCCGCCACCACCGGTTCCCGCCCGGCCTCCTTCAGCGCCGTCCGGTACCCGGTCAGCCGGTCGATACCGGCCACCATGTCCTGCGGGCCCGCGACCGTGACGACGCGGGTGCGGCCGGACCCGAGCAGATGCCGTACGGCGAGGGCCGCGCCCCCGGCGTTGTCGACGCCCACGTACGGCAGCGCCGTCGCCCCCAGCAGCCGTTCGTTGCAGACCACCGGAATGCCCATGCGGGCCAGCGCGGCGGGCAGCGGATCGGCGCCGTGCACGGAGGCGACCATGACCCCGTCGACGTGGCGGGCCAGGGCGAAGCGCTCGATGCGGTCCCGGCTGGCGGGGGAGCGGGCCATCATCAGCACCAGCTGCTTGTCCGCGTCCTCCAGTTCCTGGCCGACCCCGCGCACCACGCCGGGGAAGAACTGGTCGTCCGAGAAGACCCGGCCCGGCTCCTCGGGCAGCACGAGCGCGAACGAGTCGGTGCGCTGGGTGACCAGGCTGCGGGCCGCCTGGTTGGGGACGTACCCCAGTTCGTCGATGGCCCGCAGCACCGCCGCCCGGCTGTCCTCGGCGACCCTGGTCGAGCCGTTGACGACGCGGGAGACCGTGGCGCGCGAGACGCCCGCGTGCAGGGCCACGCTCTCCAGGGTGGGCCGGGGCCGGTGCATCCGGGCATACCTCGCTGTTCGCCTCGCCGCCGCTGCTCGTCGCTACAGCATGGCCCGGTGCGCGCCCCCTTGTCAGGACGCGCGTGGGACGCGGGTGTCAGGACGCGAGCACGCGGGCGCGGCAGACCGAGGGTGAGCCCCAGGCACCCCGCAGGGCGCGGGCCTTGCGGATCCACAGCGACAGGTCGTACTCGTCCGTGTAGCCGATCGCGCCGTGCAGCTGGAGGGCGGTGCGCGCGGCCGCGTACGCCGCCTCGCCCGCCGCCACCTTGGCGGCGGCGACCTCGGCCCGGGCCCCCGGGG
>NZ_RIBZ01000576.1:0-3616 GCF_003721215.1 Streptomyces botrytidirepellens | reverse complement strand
CGGCCGCGGAGCAGCCCCGGCGTGGCGGGGGTGCCGTCCCGCCCGGCGATGGCGCGCAGCACGGCCGCCCAGCGCGCCCGCAGCGAGTCGTCGGCCGACGGCGCGGAGGGCCCAGGTGGCACGGACGGCGCGGGTGGCGCGGGTGGCGCGGACGGCTTGGGCTCCGGCAGGAGGCCGATCGCCCGGTGCACCGCCTCCAGGTGGCGGAGCATGTCGGCGGCACCGTCCGCGTCGAGCCCCACGCAGGCGGGCGGCAGCCCGACGAGGATCCGCTCGGCCAGTCCCGCGGCGACCTCGCCGAGCGCCGCGGTGTCGGTGCCGCGCACGTCCCCGTACCGCACCGAGCGCACCAGGGCGGGCAGCGCCTGCGCGAGATGGCCCACGTCGGCGGTGAGCGCGGCGCGGTCGGCGAGCGCGCGCATCACCACGGGGAGGGCGTCGGGGAGCGCGGCCAGCAGACAGCGCTCGGCCAGCTCGGTGACCTCGGCGAGGGCCGTGGCACCCAGCGCCTCGGACTCCGCCTTGGCGGTGGCCGCCGACACCACGGTGGTGCCCCACACCCCCGCCTCCGCGACCCGCACCGCCAACTCCGGCTCCCAGCGCAGCCGCCACGTCTCGCGGAACGTGCCGGTGCTGCCGCGCGAGGCCGCCGGGGTGCCCCAGCCGACCCCCAGCAGCCGCAGCCGGTGCAGCAGGCGGCTGCGCGCCGCGTCCATGTCCTTGCGCAGGTCCAGCTCCAGCTCCCGCTCCGCTGCCTCCGGCGCCAGCCGCAACGAGCGCTGGGCGCTCCGCAGATCCTGTTGGAGCGGTACGGCGGGCGCCGACGAGGGGACCTCGCCCAGCACGTCCCCGACCACGAGCCGGTCCCGCACCAGCGCGATCGGCACGTCCGAGCCCTCGCACATGACGGCCCGCACGGCATCCGTCGTCTCGGCGAGCCCGGCGAGCGGGCGGCCGCGCAGCGCGGCGAGGGTTTCGGCGAGCCGCACGGCCTCGATGACGTGCGCGGACGACACCGCGAAGTCCTCGTCCCGGAGCAGCCCGGCGACCTTGGTGAGCCAGCGCTCCAGGGGCCGGTCCGGCGCGTGGAAGAGGTGGCTGTACCAGCCGGGCGAGGCGATCCCCGCCCCGTAGCCGCTGTGCCGGGCCAGCCGCCGGTGCGTCCAGGGCACCCAGCTGATCTCGGCCTTGACCTTCGGCAGCCCCTTGAGCAGCTTGCGGTCGGCGGTCACTGTGGAGCGGGCGGCCAGCGCCGGTACGTGCCAGGCCCCGCACACGACGGCGACCCGCTCCCCGAACTCCCGCCGCGCCGCGTGCATCCGCAGTCGCATATGGGCCTCCCGGACGGCGTCGTCCTCGTGCCCGCCGTGCCCGTACGCGGCCCGCAGCTCCCCCATGGCCTCGCCGACGGCGGCGAACGCCGCGGTCCCGCCGACGCTGCGGTGCTCGACGACGTCCTCCCACCAGCGCTCCGGGTCCTCGTACCCGGCCGCCTCGGCGAGGACGGCGAGCGGATCGACACGCACCCGCTCGGCCTCGCCCGGCTCCCCGGGCTCCGGGGCGTCCGCATCGCCCTTCGGGGTCATGGCCAGGGAGTTCGCGGCGGGGAGGTCGATGAACCGTACGGGCACGTCGCGGGCCAGCGCCCACTGGATGGCCGCCCATTCCGGCGAGAACCCGGCCAGCGGCCAGAACCCGGCGCGCCCCGGGTCGTTGGCCACGTGCGCGAGCAGCGCGACGGGCGGGCGCATGTCCTCGTCGGCGGCGAGGTGCACCAGCGCGTCCGCCTCCGGCGGTCCCTCGATGAGCACGACGCCGGGCTCGCACTCGTCGAGCGCCGCCCGCACGGCCCGCGCCGACCCGGGCCCGTGATGCCGCACCCCCAACAACACCGGCCACCCGGGCACGACGGCCTGGGCGATCCCGGAGGCTCCTGCGGGCCCGCCCACCGGCATCGGCTCCGCTGTCCTCACGCGCTCACCTCTCGGCACGCGCGGTAGAAGTCCTTCCAGCCGTCGCGCTCGCGGACGACCGCCTCCAGGTACTCCTGCCAGATGACGCGGTCGGCGGCCGGATCGCGGACGACCGCGCCGAGGATGCCCGCGGCCATGTCGTCGGCCCTCAGCACGCCGTCGCCGAAGTGGGCGGCGAGCGCCAGCCCGTTCGTCACCACGGAGATGGCCTCCGCCGTCGACAGGGTGCCGGAGGGCGACTTGAGCTTCGTACGGCCGTCGCCGGTCACGCCTTCGCGCAGTTCGCGGAAGACCGTGACGACGCGACGGATCTCGTCCACGCCCTCCGGGGCCTCGGGGAGGTCCAGCGAGCGGCCGATCTGGGCGACGCGGCGGGCGACGATGTCGACCTCGTCCTCCGGGGTCGCGGGCAGCGGCAGCACCACCGTGTTGAAGCGGCGGCGCAGCGCGCTGGACAGCTCGTTGACGCCGCGGTCCCGGTCGTTGGCGGTGGCGATGAGGTTGAAGCCGCGGACCGCCTGGACCTCCTCCCCCAGCTCGGGGATCGGCAGGGTCTTCTCGGACAGGACGGTGATCAGGGTGTCCTGCACATCGGCCGGGATGCGCGTCAGCTCCTCCACGCGCGCGGTCATGCCGTCCGCCATCGCCCGCATCACGGGGCTCGGGACGAGCGCGTCACGGCTCGGGCCCTGGGCGAGGAGCCGGGCATAGTCCCAGCCGTAGCGGATGGCTTCCTCGGGCGTCCCTGCCGTGCCCTGGACCAGCAGCGTCGAATCGCCGCTGACCGCCGCCGCCAGGTGCTCCGAGACCCAGGTCTTGGCCGTGCCGGGGACGCCGAGCAGCAGCAGGGCGCGGTCGGTGGCGAGCGTGGTGACGGCGACCTCGACGATCCGGCGCGGGCCCACGTACTTGGGCGTGATCACGGTGCCGTCCGGCAGCGTCCCGCCGAGCAGATACGTGGCGACGGCCCACGGCGACAGCCGCCAGCGGGCCGGGCGTGGGCGGTCGTCGGCTGCGGCCAGGGCGCTCAGCTCGTCGGCGAAGGCGTCCTCGGCGTGTGGACGGAGGACCTCGACGGCCTCGCCGGGCCCGTCGCCCTCGGTGATTTCAGGTGAATTGGTTCCGGACACAGTGACGGTCACAGCTCCCCCACGGCTCGTTGCTCGTTCCGCTCCCAGTCGCGCAATTCACTGTGCACCACCCCACTGACAACCGCCCCGGCAACCTGCCAACGTCAACGGACGTGCAGGTCAGGGCGGTTGTCAGTGAGTGGGCGTACCGTCGCAGACATGAATCCGCAGGGGGAACGCTGGACGGCGGAACAGGTGCTGGCCCTGGCTCCTGACGCCGCGTCGCACAAGGCGGGCGGCAAGCTCGCGGGGGCCGCCTCGTGGTCCGGCACGGGCGCGCGGGGCCAGGCGGTCTGGGGGCTGTGCGCGGGCAGCGGCAGCGAGCCGTACCGGACGGTGATCGACGTGCACGGCCCCGCGTATCGGTGCAGTTGCCCGAGCCGGAAGTTCCCGTGCAAGCACGCGCTCGGGCTGCTGCTCCTGTGGGGCGCCGGCGGGGCGGGGGTGCCGGAGGGCGGGGAGCCGCCCGAGTGGGCCGAGCAGTGGCTCGGCGAGCGGCGCGAGCGCGCGCGG
>NZ_RIBZ01000575.1:0-3599 GCF_003721215.1 Streptomyces botrytidirepellens | reverse complement strand
GCCCGTGCAGGCCGACGGTGTCCAGCTCGACGGCCTCCGCGCCGCCGGACCCGGCCCCGGGGGCGGGGGCCGGGGCGGTGCGCAGGACCTCGGCCTCGGCGCGGACGGCCCAGGCGTCGAGGGCGTCGGCGTCGTCGCGGGAGAGCTGGGCGGTGCGGGCGAGGGCCTCGACGACGCCCTTGCCGAGGGCCTTCTCCAGGACGGGCAGCGCCTCGTGGCGGACCCGGGAGCGGGTGTAGGCCGGGTCCACGTTGTGCGGGTCGTCCCAGACGGGCAGCGCCTGGACGAGGCAGGCCTGGCGGACGGTGTGCCGGTCGAGCTGGAGGAAGGGGCGGCGGTAGCGGCCGCCGGTGCCGGAGACGCGGGCCATGCCGGACAGCGAGCGGGTGCCGGAGCCGCGGGCGAGGCCCAGCAGAACCGTCTCGGCCTGGTCGTCGCGGGTGTGGCCGAGCAGCACGGCGGCGGCTGCGTGGCGCTCGGCGGCGGAGTCGAGGGCGGCGTAGCGGGCGTCCCGGGCGGCGGCCTCGGGGCCGCCGTCCCGGCCGACGGACACGGCGATGGACTCGACGGGGGCCAGGCCCAGCTCCCGCATCCGCTCGGTGACCTCGGCGGCGCGCAGGTCGGAGCCCGGCTGGAGGCCGTGGTCGACGGTGACACCGCCGGCGCGCAGGCCGAGCCGGGGGGCCTCGAAGGCGAGCGCGGAGGCGAGGGCCATGGAGTCGGCGCCGCCGGAGCAGGCGGCGAGCACGAGGGGGCGGCTCTCGCGGGGGGTGGAGCCGCGGGGGGCGGGCGCCTGGGCCGGGGAGGCCGGGGAGGGCTGCGCGGGGGCGGAGGCGGCCGGGGAGTCGACGAGGACGTCGTGGAGGACGCGGCGGACCGCCAGGCGTATCGCGGCGACCGCTGGATGGGGACCCATGTCCGTTTCCCATCTGTCATGCGAGGGGGTGCCTCGGGGGGCGAACGAGATGTCGTTACGCGGGGGGATTCGTCACGCTGTGTATGTCGATGGTGACAGAAGCGAGCTGTTCCCCGAGCATCGCACGCCTACCCGTCGCTAACGGTCCCTCGGACGAGTGATTAACGGGAGCATTCATCCGTTCCCAAGTGAGCCGGTTTCACGACTCTGCCTTACGGTGCACCCGCGCGACCCACTCGGCGGGTTTGCTGATCTCCGACTTGGTCGGGAGCGTGTTGGGGGACGTCCAGACCCGGTTGAAGCCGTCCATGCCGACCTGGTCCACCACGGCCCGTACGAACCGCTCACCGTCACGGTACTGCCGCAGCTTGGCGTCGAGCCCCAGCAGCTTGCGCAGCGCCTGGTCGAGACGGCCCGCGCCGCTCGCCCGCCGCTTCTGGAACTTCTCGCGGATCTCGGCGACGCTCGGCACGACGTCCGGCCCGACCCCGTCCATCACGTAGTCCGCGTGCCCCTCCAGCAGCGACATCACGGCGGTCAGCCGGGCCAGGATCTCGCGCTGGGCCGGGGTCTGGACCAGCTCGATGATGCTGGGCGAGGCGCCGCGCTCCGCGGCCTCCTCGCCGTCCGGCCGCCCGCCGCCCAGCGACTGGACGGCCTCCCGGATCCGCTCCAGCAGGGTGGCCGGATCCACGTCGGTCTCGCCCAGGAACGCCTGGATCTCGGACTCGATGTGGTCGCGCAGCCAGGGCACCGCGGTGAACTGCGTACGGTGCGTCTCCTCGTGCAGCGAGACCCACAGCCGGAAGTCGTGCGGGGCCACGTCCAGCTCGCGCTCCACGTGGACGATGTTGGGGGCCACCAGCAGCAGCCGGCCGCCGCCCGCGGACCCGGCGGGCAGGTCGCGGGTGGCGGGCGCGAACGTCTCGTACTGGCCGAGCACCCGGGACGCCAGGAACGACAGCAGCATCCCCAGCTCGACGCCGGTCACCTTGCCGCCGACCGCGCCCAGCACCGCCCCGCCGGGCAGCCCGCCGCGCCGGTCCTGCATCTTGCCCAGCAGCGGAGACAGGAGCTGGCGGAAGCCCGCGACGTTGGCCCGGATCCAGCCCGCGCGGTCCACGACGAGGACGGGGGTGTCGGAGGCCGGGCCGCCGGGGACGGCCATCCGGGTGAAGCCGCGGACGTGCTCCTCCGAGGATTTCGCGTGCCGTCGCAGCTCCGCGACGACGGCGCGCGCCTCGTCCCGGCTCACTTCGGGGCCCGGGCGCACCAGCCGGGTCGCGGTCGCGACGGCCAGGTTCCAGTCGACCATCTCCACACCACCGATGCTCGTCATGGCTTCACGGTACGTGGCCCGCGCCCCATCCGGGAGGAGACGGCTCCCCCGCACACGCGGCCGCCCCCGGCCCGACCGGGCGACGCGTCACCTCCGGCTCCCCCGTCTCACCGGCATCCGCAGTTGGCGAGCGCCGAGGCCATGGTGTCCAGGGCCCGCTGGGCGCCCTGGGGGTCGGTGGTGCCGTTGGTCATGAACGCGAAGACCAGGAGCCGCCCGTCGGCGTCGACGACGCTGCCCGCCAGGGTGTTGACCCCGGTCAGGGTGCCGGTCTTGGCGCGCACCACGCCGCGGCCGACGGTGTCCGCGTCGTAGCGGGTGCGCAGGGTGCCGCTGAATCCGGCCACCGGCAGCCCGGTGAGCAGCGGCCGCAGCTCGGGGTGGCCGATGTCCGCGGCCCGCACCAGCACCCGGGCGAGCAGCGCGGCGGAGACGTGGTCGTCGCGGTCGAGCCCGCTGCCGTCCGCGATCCGGGCGCCGGAGACCGGCAGCCGGAGCTTCTTCAGCCGGGCGGTCACGGCCTTCGCCGCGCCGTCGAAGCTCGCGGGCTCACCGGCGGCGACGGCGGTCTGCCGGGCCAGGGCCTCGGCGATGTCGTTGTCGCTGTTGGTCAGCATCCGCTCGACGAGCGCGGACAGCGGCTGGGAGCGGACGGTGGCCAGCGGCCGGGGGCGCTTTCCGGCCTCCCGTTCCCGCGGGTCCCCGGTCACCTCGACGCCGCGGTCGCGCAGCATCGAGGCGAACGTTCCCGCCGCGTCGGCCGCGGGGTCCTCGGAGCGCGCGGCCGGGCCGTGGTCGCTGTCGTCGAGGCGGCCCTCGTCGGCCATCAGCGGGGTGACGGGCGAGATGTTCTCGTTGGGGCCGATGGGGTGCAGCCCGGGCCCGGAGTAGAGCGAGGTGTCGTATCCGAGCCGAACGGACGTCGCGCCGCGCTTCTTGAGGGCGCGGGCGGTGTCGTCGGCCAGGGCGCGCAGCGAGGCGGGGCGCTCGGCGCCCTGGGCGCCGCGCGCGGTGAGGGTCGGGTCGCCGCCGCCCACGAGCACGATGCCGTCGTCGCCGCCCTGGACCACGGTGGTCTTGATCCGGTAGTCGGGGCCGAGGGCGGAGAGCGCGGCGGCGCCGGTCGCCAGCTTGATGGTCGACGCGGGCACCACGGCGTCCTTCGCGCCGGTCCCGAACACCTGCTGTCCCGTCGTCACGTCCACGACGGACGCCGAGCGGTCGCTGCCCAGCGCGGGGTCGTCCAGCAGCGGTTCCAGGGCGTCGGCGAGCCCGCCGCCGGTGGGCGGCGGCACCGCGTCCTCGCCGCTGTCCGGCGACGGCACGGCGCCGGGCGCGCCGAGG
>NZ_RIBZ01000578.1:0-3596 GCF_003721215.1 Streptomyces botrytidirepellens | reverse complement strand
GCGGGGAGGAACCCCCGCCGCGACGGCGCGTCAGCGTGCGACCCGCACCGGAAGCGACCGCACCGCCTCGCGGAGCGTGGCGGCCAGGGCCTCGAACTCCTCCGCCCGCGCGGCCCCGGCGCGCATGGCCAGGGCGATGCGGCGGGCGGGGGCCGGGTCGGCGAAGTCGCCGGTGGCCAGGTCCTCGTTGCGGCCGGTCTCGACCCGTAGCGCGGTACGCGGCAGCAGCGTCACCCCGAGCCCGCCGCCGACGAGTTGCACCAGCGTGGAGAGTCCGGCGGCGGTCGTGGTCACCGGGGCGCCCTCGGTGCGGCCCGCCTCGCGGCAGATGTCGAGGGCCTGGTCGCGCAGGCAGTGGCCCTCGTCCAGCAGCAGCAGATCCAGCTCCTTGAGCGCCTCGCGGGGTATGTCCGTACGCCCGCCCAGCCAGTGGTCCCGGGGCGTGACCAGCACGAAGTCCTCGTCGAACAGCGGCAGTTCCACCACCCCCGGGGCGCCGAGGGGGACCGCGAGGAGCAGCAGGTCGAGTCGCCCGTGGGCGAGCCCGTCCAGCAGCGAGGCGGTCTGCTCCTCGTGCACCTGGAGGTCGAGGCGCGGATACTGCTCGCGCACCAGCCGCAGCACGGTCGGCAGCAGATACGGGGCCACGGTCGGGATCACCCCGAGCCGCAGCACCCCGGTGAACGGCGCCCGCGCCGCCTCCGCCTCCTCCAGCAGCGCACCCACCTCCGCGAGCACGGAGCGTGCTCGCGCGGCCAGCCGTTCCCCCGCCGGGCTGAGCAGCACCTTGCGGGTCGTACGCTCGAGAAGCTGAACTCCGAGGGTGTCCTCCAGGGTGGCGACGGCGCCCGAAAGGGCGGGCTGGCTCATCCCGATGGCGGACGCCGCATCCCGGAAGTGCAGATGCTCGGCGACCGCGGCGAACGCCTTGAGCTGGGACAAGCTCGGCTGCCGCGGCTTTCCTGCCGGTATCGCTGTCGCGGCCACTGATAGCCACCTCCAATCAACCCGACCGAGTGTAGCTATTTCACTGATCAATGTGGCATGTGCCAGGGTGGAGATCGTCCAACCCCGGGAAACCCCCACAAAGGGTCCCTCCCACGCGAAAGCTGCAAGGAGAAACGTGCTCACTGTCGGTGACAAGTTCCCCGAGTTCGACCTGACCGCCTGCGTCTCGCTGGAGAAGGGGCAGGAGTTCGAGCAGATCAACCACAAGACCTACGAGGGCAAGTGGAAGATCGTTTTCGCATGGCCCAAGGACTTCACCTTCGTGTGCCCGACCGAGATCGCGGCCTTCGGCAAGCTGAACGAGGAGTTCGCCGACCGTGACGCCCAGATCCTGGGCTTCTCGGGCGACTCGGAGTTCGTCCACCACGCCTGGCGCAAGGACCACGACGACCTGCGTGACCTGCCCTTCCCGATGATGGCGGACTCCAAGCACGAGCTCATGCGCGACCTGGGCATCGAGGGCGAGGACGGCTTCGCCCAGCGCGCCGTCTTCATCGTGGACCAGAACAACGAGATCCAGTTCACCATGGTGACGGCCGGTTCCGTGGGCCGTAACCCCAAGGAGGTCCTGCGGGTGCTGGACGCCCTCCAGACCGACGAGCTGTGCCCGTGCAACTGGACGCAGGGCGAGGACACCCTCGACCCGGTCGCGCTCCTCTCCGGCGAGTGAGGTGAACTGACATGGCACTCGACACCCTCAAGTCCGCCCTGCCGGACTACGCCAAGGACCTGAAGCTGAACCTCGGTTCGGTGATCGGCAACTCTGAGCTTCCGCAGCAGCAGCTGTGGGGCACCGTGCTGGCCTGCGCGATCGCCTCGCGCTCGCCGCGCGTGCTCTCCGAGCTGGAGCCGGAGGCCAAGGCCAACCTGTCGGCCGAGGCGTACACCGCCGCCAAGTCGGCGGCCGCCATCATGGCGATGAACAACGTGTACTACCGGACCCGGCACCTGCTGTCCGACCCGGAGTACAACAACCTGCGCGCCGGTCTGCGGATGAACGTCATCGGCAACCCGGGCGTGGACAAGACCGACTTCGAGCTGTGGTCGCTCGCGGTCTCCGCGATCAACGGCTGCGGCATGTGCCTCGACTCGCACGAGCAGGTGCTCCGCAAGGCGGGCGTGGACCGCGAGACGGTCCAGGAAGCCTTCAAGATCGCCGCGGTGATCCAGGCGGTCGGCGCCACCCTGGACGCCGAGGGCGTCCTGGCCGAGAACGGCTGACGCCGCCAGGCCGCGCATACGCCGCGTACGCCGCAGAGACGAAGGGGCGCCCCACCGATCCGGTGGGGCGCCCCTTCGCGTTGCTCACGTACCCTCGCCCGGCGGTTCCGGGGGCCGGACCGGCGCGGTGGCGATGATGGTCGCGCCGTGCGGGCGGGAGGTGGCGCGCAGGGCGCTCTCCCTGCTGTGCGCGCGCAGATAGCCGACCGCCGTGTTGACGACCGCCACCAGCGGTACGGCCACCACCGCGCCGCCGATGCCGCCGATCAGCGAGCCGCCCGCGACCGAGAGCACCACGGCGAGCGGATGGACCCGCACCGCGCGGCCGAGGATGAACGGCTGGAGCACATGGCCCTCGATCTGCTGCACCGCCAGCACCACCACCAGCACCATCCCCGCCGTGAAGACGCCCTGGGTGACGAGTGCCACCATGACCGCGAGCGCGCCGGAGACCACCGCACCGACCAGCGGGATGAAGGCGAAGAGGAAGATGAAGACGGCGAGGGGCACGGCCATGGGCACATCGAGGAAGAAGAGCCCCACGCCGATGAAGATCGCGTCGATGAGGGCCACTATCACCGTGCCGCGCACATAGGCGGTCAGCGTGGCCCAGGCCCGCGGCCCCGCGCCCGCCACGCCCGGCCGGGCCGCCGCGGGGACGAGCCCCAGCGTCCAGCGCCAGATCCGCGGCCCGTCGTACAGCAGGAACAGCGTGCTGAACATGGTCAGCAGGATGCCGGTCAGCACCTCGACCACGACCGTGACGCCTTCGAGCCCGGCCGAGGTGATCTCCTCGGTGTTGGCGCCGACGGCCTCGCGCAGGCTCTTGGCGATGTGGTTGATCTGCTTCTCCGTCACATGGAACGGGCTGTGCAGCAGCCAGCGCCGCAGATCGTCGATGCCGTCCTGGAGCTTGTCGGACAGCTCGTCGATGTTCTCCATGACCTGCCAGACCACGAACCACACGACCAGCCCCATGATGATGAAGCCGCCGATGAAGGTGATGGTCGTGGCGAGCCCGCGCCGCACGCCCCGGAGGCGCAGCCGGGTGACGGTGGGCTCCAGCAGGGCCGTGATGAGCAGGGCGACGGTGAAGGAGAACACCACCAGCTGGATGGAGCTGATGACCTGCATCAGCACATAGACCGTCCCGGCCAGCACCAGCAGCCGCCACCCGGCCTCGGCGGCGACACGCACGCCCCAGGGGACGGCGTCGACCGGCTCGGGCCGGGGCGCGACGGCGGGGGCGTAGGCGGGCGGGGCGGGCACGCTGGGCCCCCCGGACTCCTCGACCCCCTCGGGCGGCTCCTGCGGCCCTCGCGGCCCCTCCGGCCTGTGCGCCTGGTGGTCCTCGGGCGCCTCGTGCG
>NZ_RIBZ01000572.1:0-3586 GCF_003721215.1 Streptomyces botrytidirepellens | reverse complement strand
GGCGGCCGGCTTGGGGCCGGGCGTCGGGGGCTTGGGGGCAGCGGGACGGGCCGCCGACGCCGGACCCGGCGTCGGGGGCTTGGGCGTCGCCTTGCGCGGCGCCGAGGGCTTGCCGGAGGCACGGCCGGAGCCGTTGCCGCCCTGGAAAGCGTCAGTCAACTTGCGGACAACCGGCGCCTCGATCGTCGAGGACGCCGAACGTACGAATTCACCGAGCTCCTGGAGCTTGGCCATGACGACCTTGCTCTCAACGCCGAACTCCTTGGCGAGTTCGTATACCCGGACCTTAGCCACTTCGCTCCTTTTAGGTCCGGGTTACCGCCGGACCGTCGCTACTTCATGGGCGTACTCATCGCGTACTCATCGAGTGCTCATCGCAATCTCGACCTACTTCCGACTCGCGAGGTACCTGACCGCACGGTTGTCCCGTGCCGTTCTTCCAGCTTCTTACTGGGGTGACTGGTCACCCTGGTGCTCGACATAGCGGCGCAAGTCCGTGGTGTCGAGCGCCCCCGGTCCCCTGAAGGCCCGGGGAAAGGCCCGGCGGCGAACCGCCAGGTCGAAACAGACCCGTGTGGGGTGCATATAAGCTCCCCGACCGGGCAGCGTACCGCGCCGATCGGGGACGCAAACGCCCTCGACCGCCACGATGCGCAGCAGATCGTTCTTGGCCGCCCGGTTCCGGCATCCCACACAGGTTCTCTCAGGGCAGGCACGGGTGCGCGTGCGGCCAGACACTGCTTAAGTCTACCTCCCTGCGCCGACCTCACCCCTTGGGGGGAGTGATCGAACCGTCACACGATTTCGGCTGGATCCCGGGTGTCCGCGGCTTGAATCAGCCTTGATCGACCCTGTTCAGGCCTGCTCGGCGGACTGATCGGTGTCCGGCCGGATGTCGATCCGCCAGCCCGTGAGCCGGGCCGCGAGCCGGGCATTCTGCCCTTCCTTGCCGATCGCCAGCGACAGCTGGTAGTCCGGCACGGTGACCCGCGCGGACCGGGCCGCCAGGTCCACCACCTCGACCTTGCTCACCCGGGCGGGCGACAGCGCGTTCGCCACCAGCTCGGCGGGGTCGTCCGACCAGTCGACGATGTCGATCTTCTCGCCGTGCAGCTCGGCCATCACGCTGCGCACCCGGCCGCCCATCGGGCCGATGCAGGCGCCCTTGGCGTTCAGGCCCGAACGGGTGGACCGGACGGCGATCTTGGTGCGGTGACCCGCCTCACGGGCGATCGCCGCGATCTCCACCGAGCCGTCCGCGATCTCCGGCACCTCGAGCGCGAAGAGCTTCTTCACCAAATTGGGATGCGTACGCGAAAGGGTCACCGACGGCCCGCGCACGCCCTTGACCACCCGTACGACGTACGTACGGAGCCGGGTGCCGTGCGCGTAGTCCTCGCCGGGCACCTGCTCCTGCGACGGCAGGATCGCCTCGAGCCGTCCGATGTCCACCAGGATGTTCTTCGGGTCCTTGCCCTGCTGGACGACGCCGGCGACGACATCGCCCTCCCGCCCCGCGTACTCGCCGAAGGTGATCTCTTCCTCGGCGTCCCGCAGCCGCTGGAGGATGACCTGCTTGGCGGTCATGGCGGCGATCCGGCCGAAGCCGGAGGGGGTGTCGTCGAACTCGCGGGGCTCCTCGCCCTCCTCGAGGTCGTCGGCGTCCTCCTGGGCCCACACCGTCACATGCCCGCTGTTGCGGTCCAGCTGCACCCGGGCCCGCCGGCGGCTTCCCTCGGTGCGGTGGTAGGCGATGAGGAGAGCCGATTCGATCGCCTCGACCAGCAGGTCGAACGAGATCTCCTTCTCCCGCACCAGACCCCGCAGGGCACTCATGTCGATGTCCACGGCTACGCCTCCTCCTTGCTCTCGTCGCCCTCGGGCTTGCGGTTGAACTCGATCTCCACACGTGCCTTGGAGATCTCCTTGAAGGCCAGCCGCCTGGCGGTGGGCTTGCGCCCCTTCACTCCGGGGACTTCCAGATCCAGCCCCTCGTCATCGACCGCGATGATCCGGGCGATCAGCTCGCCGCCCTCCACCAGCTGCGCCTTCATCAGCCGCCCGGTCGCCCGGCGGTAGTGGCGCTGCTCGGTCAGGGGGCGCTCGGCGCCGGGGGAGGTGACCTCCAGGACGTACGGGGTCTGGCCCATCGCGTCCGACTCGTCGAGCGACTGCGAGATCGCCCGGCTCAGCTCAGCACACGTATCCAGCTGCACGCCGTCGTCGGAGTCCACCACGATGCGAAGGACGCGCCGCTTCCCGGCCGGTGTCACCTCGACCTCTTCCAGATCCAGGTCCCGTGCGCTGACGAGCGGTTCCAGCAGTCCGCGCAGCCTTTCGCTCTGGGTCGTGCTCATCCGGGTGACTCCTCGGCCGCGTGTGCTGTTGTGGGAAGGTCGCGTGTCAGCTCAAAGCCTATCTGTTCCGGCGCCGGGCTGACGATTCGGTGGCCGCTGCCCGGCATTCCGGCCCCGCGCGGGTACGCTCGCCTGCTGTGATCACTAACGGCGGCCGGGAGCTGCCGCAGCCCGGAAAGAGGAACGTGTCGATCACGAATCCCCCACCTCGCCCCACGTCCCCGTCCCTCCCCCAGGCCGCGTCCCCGCGGCGGCGAAGTCTGCTGCTGGCCGGTGGCTCGGCGGGCGCCGCCGCACTGCTCGCCGGCTGCTCCGGTGACTCGGACGACGGACGCCGGTCATCCGGTTCCGCGGACGCCGCGGCGCTGCGCGCCCGGGGCGTACGGGACTCGGCCGCGCTCCTCGCGCGCTACGACGCGACCATCGACGCCCATGCCGCGCTCGCGGAGCGGCTGCGGCCGCTGCGGGCGGAGACGGCGGCCCACATGGCGGCCTTCGGCTCCAAGGACCCCTCCGCGTCCGCCTCCGCGACCGCCTCCCGCTCACCGGCCGCGGGCGGGCGGCGGCTGCCCGCGGTGCCCGAGGACGAGAAGAAGGCCCTCGGCGCCCTCGCCCAGGCCGAGCGGCACACCGCCGACAGCC
The DNA here is from genome assembly GCF_003721215.1 of Streptomyces botrytidirepellens. Taxonomy (NCBI): domain Bacteria; kingdom Bacillati; phylum Actinomycetota; class Actinomycetes; order Kitasatosporales; family Streptomycetaceae; genus Streptomyces; species Streptomyces botrytidirepellens. The sequence goes on along the minus strand of NZ_RIBZ01000572.1, from coordinate 587 downwards.
GCACCACGGCGCTCGTCGGCGCCCCGCCCGAGCTGGCCCGGCTGCTGGCCTCCGTCGCGGCCTGCGGCGCCGCCCATGTGTATCTGCTCACCCAGGGCGGCCCGGGCTCATGACGGTCGCCGTCAGCCCCTGTGACACCGCCTTCAGCACCCTCCGCGCGGAAGGAGTACCCGGATGAACCGCTCCGCGACGCTCAAGGCCACCCAGGCCGCGCTCGCCGCCGAGCACGCCGCCGTGTACGGATACGGCGTCGTCGGCGGCCGGATCGGCGACGACCGTCTCGCCGAGGCGCGCGAGGGGTACGCCGCGCACCGGTCGCGCCGTGACGACCTCGTGCGCACCGTGCGCGACATGGGCGGTACGCCGCAGAGCGCGGCCCCCGCCTACGCGCTGCCGTTCGCGGTGCCCGACTCGGCCGCCGCGGTCCGGCTCGCCGCCGAGCTGGAGAACCGGGTGGCCGCCGTCTACGCCGACCTCGTACGGACCTCCGACGGCGCCCTGCGGCGGCAGGCGGCGGGCGCGCTGCGCGAGGCGGCGGTCCGGTCGGTGCGCTGGCGGGGCGGCGGCGTAGCCTTCCCTGGGCTCAC
>NZ_RIBZ01000574.1:0-3585 GCF_003721215.1 Streptomyces botrytidirepellens | reverse complement strand
GACGAGATGGCGTCCCGGCCCTCGACAACCAGCTCCCACAGACCCTCCGGCGACCGCACCCCACCCGGGAAACGGCACCCCATGCCGACGATGACCAGCTGGTCCCCGTCCTGTTCCGGGTCTCCGGCGGGCTTGCCGGGAGTCGTGGCCGGCGCTGTCGCGGCGTCCGCCGGTGCGGTGGAGGTGCCCAGCGTCTCGGCCAGGTAGCCCGCCAGCAGTGCCGGGGTCGGATGGTCGAAGACCAGGGTGGCCGGCAGTTTCAGACCGGTCGCGGTGGCGAGGCGCTGGCGCAGCTCCAGCGAGCTCATGGAGTCGAAGCCGGTGTCGCGGAACGACTTGTCCGGCGCGACCTTTGCGGCGTCCTGGTGGCCCTGCACCTCGGCGGCGTGGCTGCGCACCAGGTGCAACAGGTCGTCCGAGCCGGTCGCCACCGTGGCGGCGACGACGTCCTTCTTCGGCCGCGTGGCGGTGGTGGGCGCAGCGGGGACCAGTCCCTTCATCACCGCCGGGAGCATCGTGTTCCGCCGTAGCCGTGCGGTGTCCAGTTCGACCGGCACGACGTTGGCGAGCCCCAGGTCCCCGGCGGCGTCCAGCAAGTCCAGTCCGCGGTCGGTGGCGATCGCCTTCATGCCGCGGCGCGCCCAGCGCTCGTGGTCGCTCTCGCCGAGCCCAGCCGTGATGCCGGTTTTCTGCGCCCATAAGCCCCAGGCCAGCGAGGTGGCGGGCAGACCCATCCGGTGGCGGCGCAGTGCCAGGGCGTCGAGGAACGCGTTGCCGGCTCCGTAGGCGGCCTGTCCTGCCACGCCGAGCGCCGCGGAGACCGAGGAGAAGAGCACGAACTGCCGCAGGTCCAGATGGCGTGTCAGCTCGTCCAGGTGCACGGCCGCGTCGACCTTGGGGGCCAACACGCCGTCCAGCCGCTCGGCGGTCTGTCCGTCGATCAGTACGTCGTCGACGACACCGGCGGCGTGCACGACGGACGTCAGGGGATGCTCCGCCGGTATCGACTCGATCAGGGCGCGCGTCTGCTCACGGTCGCTGAGATCGCAGGCGGCGATGGTGACGTGGGCGTCCAGCGCCTCCAGTTCTGCCCGCAGGTCCTCGGCGCCGTCGTAGGCCGCGCCGCGGCGGCTGACCAGCAGGAGGCGCCGGCCCGGCTGCGCGGCGGCCAGGTGTTTGGCGACCTCGGCGCCCAGGCCACCGGTGCCACCGGTGACCAGTACGGTGCCGTCGGGCTCCGGGGCGGACGGCACGGTCAGCACGAGCTTGCCGATGTGGCGGGCCTGTTCGATGTACCGGAACGCCTCGGGCGCGCGGCGCAGGTCCCAGGCGGTGACCGGCGGCAGACGAAGGGAGCCCTCGTCGAACAGCTCCATCAGGTGCCCGTACATGCGGGCGATGACGTCCGGGTCGATCTGGTAGAGGTCGAAGGGCTGGTAGTCGACGCCCGGGTGCTCGGCGGCCACGTCCTCGGCCGGGCGCAGGTCCGCCTTGCCGATCTCGATGAACCTGCCGCCGGGCTCCAGCATGTCCAGGGAAGTGTCGACGAACTCACGGGCCAGCGAGTTGAGGATGACGTCGACTGTGCCGAACTTCTCCGCGAAGTCGAGGTCCCGGGAGGAGGCGATGTGGTCGTCGTCCAGGCCCTCCGCCCGCAGCGCGTCCCACTTGCCTGGCGACGCGGTGGCGTAGACCTCGGCGCCGATACCGCGCGCGAGGCGCACGGCCGCCAGGCCCACGCCGCCCGCCCCGGAGTGGATCAGCACCGACTCGCCCTCCTGGAGCTTGGCGAGCTCGATGAGACCGTAGTAGGCGGTGAGGAAGGTGACCGGTATGGAGGCGGCCTCGGCGTAGGTCCAGGCATCCGGTATGCGGGTGAACAGCCTCTGGTCACCGATGACGAACGGGGCGAAGCCGTGGTCCAGCGGACCGCCGACGACCCGGTCGCCGGGGCGCAGGCCCGTCACGTCGCCGCCGGTCTCCAGCACCACACCGGCCGACTCGCTGCCCATCTTCGCCTCGCCCGGGTAGGCCCCGAGCCGGATCAGCGCGTCGCGGAAGTTCAGACCGCAGGCGCGGACGGCGACGCGTACCTCATGCGCCTGAAGCGGCCGCTGGTCGGTGTCGTCGGCCGCCAGGGTGAGCCGGCGGGAGCGGATGTCGTCGAGGTCGAGGTGGTAGGAGTCCTGCGGGGTTTCCAGCGGCGCGTCCGCTCGGGTGAGCCGGGGGCAGAAGAACTCGCCGTCCCGCAGGAGCAGTTCGGGCTCGGTCGAGAAGAGGCTGAGCGCCCGGGACATGGTCTCGTCGGTGACCGCGCCGCCGTCGCTGTCCAGGACACCGAAGCGGTCCGGGTGTTCGGCGTGCACGGCGCGCAGGAAGCCGCCGAGGGCGGCACCGACCGGGGTGTCCTGCCTGACGGTGACCACGAGCCTGCTGTTGTGCGGAGTGTCGAGCCAGGTGTGCACCGTCTCCAGCAGAGAGCGCAGGGCCTCGTGCGTATCGGCGGCCGGGTCGCCGCTGTGGGCGTCCCAGGCCCGCAGCACCACGACCGGCGGTACGGGAGCGCCGCCGAGTGCGTCGATGCCGTCGACGATGGTCCACTCGACCGCGTCCGCCGGCAGTGTCACCGCAGACGGCCGTACGACCATCAGGGAGTCGGCGGCGGGACGCCCGGCGGCCCGCAGGGTGAGCGTCGCGACGCTGATCACCGGCTCGCCCGACGGAGTCGCCGCGTCCAGGCGCACGGCGTCGCCCCGGACCTGGAGGCGGATCCGCAGTGCCGTGGGCGACTCGGCCCCGGTGTAGGAGACCCCGGCGAACGAGAACGGCAGGCGCACGGCCCCGGAGTCGCTCGTGACGAGCAGAGCGTGCAGCGCCGCGTCCAGCAGCGCGGGGTGGACGCTGAACTCGTTGTCGTGCACCGAATCGGACAGTTCGATGTCGGCGTACACGTCGTCGCCGGACCGCCAGACCCCGCGCAGCCCCCGGAACACGGGACCGTAGTCATAGCCCCGGGCAGCCAGGTCCTCGTAGGCGTCCTCGATGCCGACGTTCGTGGCTCCGGCCGGCGGCCACACCGGTTCTGCCCAGGTCGGCTCGCCCGCATCGGTGGTGAGTGTTCCCGACGCGTGCGTGACCCAGTCCTCGCCGGGACGCCGGGAGCGGATGAGCAGTTCGCGGTCGGTGCCCTCGTCCGGCGCCACCCACACCTGAACATCGGTGTCTCCGCTCACCAGCGCCAGCGGAGCTCGGACCACCAGTTCGCCCACTCCGGCGGAGCCGACGTAGCGCGCGGCCTGCGCGGCCAGCTCCACGAACCCCGTGCCGGGGAAGAGAACCGCACCGCTCACCACGTGGTCGCCCAACCAGCGGGTGGTGCCTGGCGCCAGCCGGCCCGAGAGTACGACGCCACCGGAACTCGGGAGTTCCACGGCATTGCTCAACAACGGGTGCCGCAGGATGTTGGTACCTGCCCCCGTGCCCGTGAGCGGAACGGAGCTCTGCCAGTAGCTTTGGTGCTGGAAGGCATACGTCGGCAGCGGAACGGGCCGGCCGGTCCCCAGCACGGCCGCCCAGTCCGGAGCG
>NZ_RIBZ01000573.1:0-3562 GCF_003721215.1 Streptomyces botrytidirepellens | reverse complement strand
CCGCGAGACACGCCAGCGGCTCCAGAACGACCAAGCACTCGCAGCGTAGAAGAAGAGTGTCCAGGATCACGGGGAAACTTCACTCGACTGGTGGGTTGCGATCCTCGGTCGTCCCGAAGGGCGACCGCCACGTGCTGTTCGCTGCCCGAGCTTGCTCGGTAGTAGTAGTTGCGATCCTCCGTCGTCCCGAAGGGCGACCGCCACTAGTGCTGTGACCGCATAGGTTCGCCGGGCCGGAGGTTGGGGCGTTTGGATGGGCGGCGACGTCCGTTCCGACCGCTGGGAGGTGTGGTGGCCGAGCCTGTGCGCGTGCGCAGACTGACCGACCAGGAGGGGCAGCGGCTGCAGCAGATCGTGCGCCGCGGCAGCACGAGTTCGGTGCGATACCGGCGCGCGATGATGCTGCTGGCCTCGGCCGGCGGGAACCGCGTGCCGGTGATCGCCCAGCTGGTGCAGGCCGACGAAGACACCGTCCGGGATGTGATCCACCGGTTCAACGAGATCGGTCTGTCCTGCCTGGACCCTAAGTGGGCGGGAGGCCGTCCCCGCCTGCTCAGCCTTGACGATGAGGACTTCGTTATCGAGACGGCCACCACCCGCCCGGCCAAACTCGGGCAGCCCTTCACCCGCTGGTCGGTGCGCAAACTGGTCGCCTACCTGCGGAAAGTGCACGGCAGGGTCATTCGTATCGGCCGCGAGGCGTTACGTTGCCTGCTCGCGCGCCGCGGCGTCACCTTCCAGCGCACCAAGACCTGGAAGGAGTCCCCGGATCCGGAGCGCGAGGCGAAGCTGGACCGGATCGAGGAGGTCCTGGACCGTTTCCCGGACCGGGTCTTCGCGTTCGACGAGTTCGGCCCGCTCGGGATCCGGCCCACCGCGGGCTCGGTCTGGGCCGAGCAGGGGCACCCCGACCGGCTGCCCGCTACCTATCACCGCACTCACGGGGTCCGGTATTTCCACGGCTGCTACTCGGTCGGCGACGACACCCTGTGGGGCGTCAACCGCCGCAGGAAGGGAGCCGGGAACACGCTGGCGGCACTGAAGTCGATCCGTGCCGCCCGACCCGACGGCGCACCCATCTACGTGATCCTGGACAACCTGTCCGCCCACAAGGGCGCCGATATCCGCCGCTGGGCTGATAGACACCGGGTCGAGCTGTGCTTCACCCCGACCTATGCCTCTTGGGCCAACCCGATCGAGGCCCACTTCGGGCCGCTACGGCAGTTCACCATCGCCAACTCCCACCACCCCAACCACACCGTGCAGACCCGGGCCCTCCACGCTTACCTGCGCTGGCGCAACGCCAATGCCCGCCACCGAGACGTCCTAGCCGCCGAACGCCGCGAACGCGCCCGGATCCGCAGTGAGAAGGGCATCCGCTGGGGCGGACGCCCCCTCAAGGCCGCGGCCTGACCACACGCCCTGCGTGTCAGCTGAGGATCTCGGCCGCCTTGGTCATCGGCCCTCCTGCGTCACCGGTGTTGAGCGTTCCCGCCGGTTCGAACAACAGGATCGCGGTCTCCTCGTCTGCCACAGGGCAGTGTTCGACTCCACGGGGAACCACGAACAACTCGCCAGGTTCCAGCACCACATCGGCATCCCTGAGCTGGATGGTGAGCCGCCCGCTGATGACCAGGAACAGTTCATCGGTGTCCTCGTGGGTGTGCCAGACGAATTCCCCCTTCAGTTTGGCCAGCTTGACCTCGTAGTCGTTCAGCACAGCCACTTTCTTCTGCGACCACAGCTCGCTGAACTGCGACAGCTTGTCGGCGAGGTTGACAGGAACAGCAGACTTGGACATACGGCATCCTTCCCAAAGCCGGTCAACCGGGAGCGACCTCTCAGGCCCTCCGGCCGGCGTCACGAGCCTGCCGCGCTCGGACTCCGCCAGTCTTGTACGTTCCTGGCATGGCAACCGGAGACCGACCCCGCACGTCCATCAGCGCCTGGAGGCCGCCAGTCCCGGGGATCGCCGAGGTCTTCCACGCGCACTTCACCGACCACGCGTACCCGGCCCACACTCACGACACGTGGGACCTGATGATCCTCGACCATGGCTCGGTCGACTTCACACTCGACCGCCGCCGCCATGGAGCGACCGGTACCGCCAGCGTCCTCCTGCTGCCTCCCGGCGTCCCTCATGACGGTCGGACCGTCACGGCGGCAGGATTCCACAAGCGCAACCTCTACCTCGACGACTCCGTACTCCCGCAGCGTTTGGTCGGCCGCGCGGTGGACGCTCCAGTCTTCAGCGACGGGCTGCTGCGCTACCGGATCGACCAGTTACACGCCGCTCTCGTCCATGCCGGAGACGGGTTCGAAGCCGAGTCCCGCCTCTCGCTCATCCGTGAACGACTCCACTTCCACCTCGACGCGCTCCAGCCCCGCGCACCGGGGCGTGAGGCAAACCGGCTTGCCGCCGAGCTGCGGGAACTACTGGACTCACGGATCCACGTCGGTATATCCCTGCACGACGCCGCCGCCATCCTGCATGCCCACCCCACCCACCTGATCCGCTGCTTCAAGCAGACATACGGCCTGCCGCCACACACCTACCTCACCGGCAGGCGCATCGATCAAGCACGTCGACTCCTCCTCGACGGTCACCGGCCCGCTGAGGTCGCCACAACCGTGGGATTCCACGACCAAGCCCACCTGAACCGACACTTCACACGCCACGTGGGCACCACACCCGCACGTTACAAGCGCCTTCGCACCGGCGCTCCAATCTCTTCCTGACTTTGCGTCGGATCCTCAGATCCAATCGCCTCTGTAGCCTCCGCCTCGCCCATCAACCCGGCGAACCTATGCGGTCAGAGCACTAGACGGCGCCTTTGTCGTCTTCGTCGCCGAGCCAGTTGCGATCCTCGGTCGTCCCGAAGGGCGACCGCCACGCGGAGCGGGCATCCCACGCGAGGTCCACATGGAATTGCGATCCTCGGCCACCCCGGAGGGCGACCGGCGCCCACGAAGCTCAGCTCCATCACACTGGAGCAACTCATGGTTGCGATCTTCGGTGGGGCACCCGGGAGGGCGACCGCCACCACCTCGTACCGGGCCACGGCCTTCGCCCTCATGACGTTGCGATCCTCGGTCGCCCCAAAGGGTGACCGCCACCTCGGCGCGACCGCGCGTGATGCCCGGGTAGGTCGCGTTGCGATCCTCGGTCGTCCCGAAGGGCGACCGCCACTGCCCAGCGCCCACGCGCCGTACCAGCCGGACCAGGCGTTGCGATCCTCGGTCGCCCCGGAGGGCGACCGCCACGGTGGTCCAGCGCGGAGTCAGCGCCCTGGACAGCGATGTTGCGATCCTCGGTCGTCCCGGAGGGCGACCGCCACGCGCCCCCGCGCTGGCTGATGGGCCGTTGTCGGCAGTTGCGATCCTCGGTCGTCCCGGAGGGCGACCGCCACTAGCGCGCCAGACCCTGAGATGCTTCGGATTCTGGAAGTTGCGATCCTCGGTCGTCCCGGGGGGCGACCGTGAAGTTTCCCCGTGATCCTGGACACTCTTCTTCTACGCTGCGAGTGCTTGGTCGTTCTGGAGCCGCTGGCGTGTCTCGCGG
>NZ_RIBZ01000570.1:0-3545 GCF_003721215.1 Streptomyces botrytidirepellens | reverse complement strand
GCCCGCTACCTCTCCCCCGACCCCCTAGGCCTAACCCCCGCCCCCAACCCCACAACCTACGTCCACAACCCCCACACCTGGACAGATTCACTTGGCCTAGGCCCCTGCCCCAGGAAAGAGATCGTCCTCAAGCCGTTCGACAATTTCGAACAGGCCCGCAATAAGGCATTGAACTTGCTTGGGGAAGTGGACTCCGGCACCCGTGTCCCGCTTGTGGGTCGACTTGAGAGTTCGCCGTCGACCTACAATAAGACCGTCGGGTTCACAACCAGAGTGGACGGAGTATTCAAACAGTTCAGGATGGACTTCGACCCAGAAAAGGGCCCACACATTAATGTCATGATCGGCAAGGGCTCATCTGGGCAAAAATGGGCAGTGCCATGGAACGGCTCAGAAGCCGACCTCATAAAGCTATTGGAGAGGAATACGTGACAAAGAAAAACTCCTACGGGACTCGTCGGGACCTTCTTCCGAAATTCATGAAAAGCGATACACATGAAGGCGATTTGATCAATATTCTCGATCTCGATGAGTCCCGAGAATTCGAATCGATCAGCTTGAACCGCTTTCCTCACGCACCTGCTGGGACGATTGAGTGGGAGAACGCTCACTTCGCCGATCGTTCGTCGTTTATAGATGAAGAGGATGGCGCACGAAAAATCAGCGAACTACTGACGAATCTACTGCGCCCCGAATCGAAAGTAACCATCTTCTGGGGCACACTAGTAATGCCATCAGTGATCCTTTCCGCCAAATCTGCTGCCGATCATTCGCAGGAAATCCTGGAGGTGGGCCCAGACTTTTGGATATTTTCCCCCGACCGTCAACTCATTTTGGAATGCCTCCAGGATGGGCAGCTGACGGTTGCCGACATCCCCCAGGAAGCTAAGAACAACTAACTGCTTCGTGGGGCCCGCGCGTCTACGCGGTCGCCATGCCTGCCGACCGCGCCCCCGAGCCCGTCCTGATCCTCTGGACGTGGACCAGACATTGGGCAGCATCAAGGGCGGGGTGAGTCGCAGCCTCTATGAGCGAGCCTTCGAGAAGGTGACCGGGCGAGAGCTCGAGGGGCTGGCAGCCATGGCCGGCCGCACAGAGCAGGCCATCATGGTGGAGACGCTGCGTCTCAACGGCGTTGACGAGCCGGAAGCGCTCTTCGGCGACTTCTATGCCGCACTGACGGCGGCAGCCGGAGAGCTGAAGGGGCAGAGGCGCGAGGTCGGGGTGGTGTTGCCCGGGGCTCGGGAGGCCATCGCCTCGTGTGCCGGGCGGCGCGCCGTACAGTCGGCGGTTACCGGCAATCTTCGCCCGGTCACCATCACCTAGCTGGCCGCGCTCGGCCTGGGCGAAGGGCTCGACTTCGCGGTGGGCGGCTACAGTTACGACAGCAGCGATCGGGCCGAGCTCGTGCGTCAGGCGCGCAAGCGGGCGGCGGAGAAGTACGGGCACGCCTTCGAGGGCAAGCGGACCGTCGTCATTGGGGACACGCCGCACGACGTACGCGGCGCCCGCGAGGCCGACGCTCTGGCGGTGGGTGTCGCCAGCGGCCGCAGCACCGCCGATGAGCTGCGCGCGGCCGGGGCCGAACATCGTGTTGGCGAGCCTCACCGACTTCACCGAACGCTGCGGGCACGTCCTTGGCCCGGCTGGTTGCTGAGCAGGCCCGACTGGCGTTCGCGCACACCCATCGCGGCCGTGACGCGCCAAAGACTCCGCTCGCTGACACGGCCCGACAACGGGCGCGGCCGAACCCCGACTTGCCGGAGCAACCTCGGGCCCGGCCGCATCGTGGCTCGTGCTGTGACAACCGCGGCCGAGAGCCCGCCTCCTGCCCGGCCGGGCAGGGTCGGCCGCCCGCGCCGAGGTCTTCGCCATCATCCGAGCAGGTGGCCGCAGGTGTGGCTGTCAGCGTTTGATGCGGCTGCGCATGGCGAGGACGGCGAGGGTGAGCAGGACGGGCTCAGTGAGGCGGCTGACCATCTCCGTGTAGGTGCCCGGCGAGGCGGGCCACGTATCCATCCACATCTCGTACGACGAGGTCGACCAGGCAACAGGTCACCGCGTCACGAGGGTCACCACGCCCGAGGGCCACACCACCCGCTACTTCATCAACGACGCGGGGAAGGTGGCCGCCGAGACCAACCCCCTGGGCCACACCACCCGTTCCACCTACGACCGCCACGACCGGCTGCTGTCCCGTACCGACGCGCTGGGCCACACCACTCATCTGACGTACGACGGGCCACCTCACCCGGATCACCGCCCCGGACGGCAGCGAGTCGACGGCGACGTACAACGACCTCGGCCTGCCGACGTCCATCACCGGCCCGGACGGCGCCACCTCGACACAGACGTTCGACGAGGCGGGCCGCCGCACCTCGGCCACCGACCCGGCGGGCCACACGACGCACTACGCGTACGACTCGTACGGCCACCTGTCGTCGGTCACCAACGCGCTGGGCGAAACCACGGTGGTCCGCTGCGACAAGGCGGGCCTGCCGGTGGAGATCACCGACCCGCTGGGCGCGGTGACCCGCTACGAGCGCGACGCCTTCGGCCGCCCCGTCACGATCACCGACGCGCTAGGGTCCACCACCCACCTCACCTGGACGGTGGAAGGCAAGCTCACCCGCCGCACCAACCCCGACGGCTCCACGGAGAGCTGGACGTACGACGGCGAAGGCAACTGCACGACCCACACCGACGCCATCGGCGGGACCTCCGTCTTCGAGTACACCCACTTCGACCTCCTCGCGGCCCGCACCGGCCCGGACGGGGTCCGGTACGAGTTCGAGCACGACGCGTCCCTGCGCCTCACTCAGGTCACGAATCCGCAAGGCCTGACCTGGTCGTACGAGTACGACCCCGCTGGCCGCCTGACCTCCGAGACGGACTTCGACGACCGCACGGTCACATACGAACACGACGCAGCGGGCCAACTCACCCACCGAACCAACCCCCTGGGCCAGACCGTCACGTATGAACACGACGCGCTAGGCCAGATCACCCACAAGACCGCCGACGACCAGGTGACCACCCTCACCTACGACCCAGCGGGCCGCCTGACCTCCGCTATCGGCCCCAACACCGAAGTCGTCTACCAACACGACCGCCTGGGCCGGATCAAGTCCGAGATGGTGAACGGCCGCGTATTGGCCCACTCGTACGACCCCCTGGGCCGCCGCACCCGCCGCGTCACCCCGACGGGCGCGACGACGACGTACGCGTACGACGCGGCAGGCAACCGCACCGCCCTCACCGCCGGTGGCCACACGCTGACCTCCGAACACGACGAGGCAGGCCGCGAGACAACCCGCCGCATCGGCGACACCCTCACCGTCACCAACACCTGGGACCCCCTGGGCCGCTTGACCGCCCAGTCCCTTGCTGGGGTGTCCGACGAAACCCCCATCCAGTACCGCACCTACACCTACCGAGCAGACGGCAATGTCACCGCAACCGACGACCGTCTGAACGGCCCGAGCAGCTTCGACCTGGACGCGGCAGGCCGCGTGACAACGGTCCGCGCCACCGGCTGGACCGAG
>NZ_RIBZ01000569.1:0-3541 GCF_003721215.1 Streptomyces botrytidirepellens | reverse complement strand
CGGCCGCGCCGGGGCCCCATGGCGGGCGGCTGGGGCGTGGCGGGGGTCACTTCCGGCGCACCGCCCTGCCCGTCCGGGAGGCCGGGGTCGGGGAGGCCAGGTGGAGGCGGGTGAAGGCCAGCGCCTCCGCGAGGTCGGCCTCGCGCTCGGCCTGGGACATGGCCCGCCGGGTGTTCACCTCGACCACCACGTGGCCGTCGAAGCCGGTCCTGGCGAGACGTTCCAGCAGTTCGGCGCAGGGCTGGGTGCCGCGGCCCGGCACCAGGTGCTCGTCCTTGTTGGAGCCCTGGCCGTCGGCGAGGTGGAGATGGGCGAGCCGGTCGCCCATCCGGTCGACCATGTCCAGGGCGTCCGTGCGGGAGGTCGCGGTGTGCGAGAGGTCGATCGTGAAGTGCCGGTAGTCGTCCTTGGTGACGTCCCAGTCCGGCGCGTACGCGAGCATCTCGCGGTCGCGATAGCGCCACGGGAACATGTTCTCCACCGCGAACCGCACATCGGTCTCGTCCGCCATCCGCCAGATTCCGCGTACGAACTCGCGGGCGTACGACCGCTGCCATCGGAACGGCGGGTGGACGACGACGGTGGACGCGCCCAGCCGCTCGGCCGCCGCCTTGGCCCGCTGGAGCTTGACCCACGGGTCGGTCGACCACACCCGCTGAGTGATCAGCAGACATGGCGCGTGCACGGCAAGGATCGGCACCCCGTGATAATCCGAGAGGCGGCGCAGCGACTCGATGTCCTGGCTGACCGGATCGGTCCACACCATGACCTCGACACCGTCGTAGCCCAGCCGCGCGGCGATCTCGAAGGCCGTCGCCGTCGACTCCGGATAGACCGAGGCGGTGGACAGGGCGACCTTCGCATCCGGGATGCGCACCACTGGCTCTGTCACGAGGGACAGCGTACGGCCGCTGCTCTGTGCGACTAAACCGCGACTGCGGATCACGTCATGTGGGCAGGTGGTCCAGGCGGCGCAGAATGACCCCCTCGCGCAGCGCCCACGGGCAGATCTCCAGCACGTCGACCTCGAACAGATCCATGGCGGCCTCGGCCACCAGCGCCCCGGCCAGCAGCTGCGGGGCCCGCCCCTCGGACACCCCCGGCAGCTCGGCCCGCTCCTCGGCGGGCATGGCGGTCAGCCGGGGAACCCACTCCTCCAGCGCCTTGCGGGTGAGCCTGCGCTCCACGTACAGGCCCTCGGCGGAGCGCGCCGCGCCCGCGATCCGGGCCAGCTGCTTGAACGTCTTGGAGGTGGCGACCACCTGGTCCGGGGTGCTGTGGCGGCTGAAGTCGCCCACGATGCGGGCGATCTCGGTCCGCACATGGCGCCGCAGGGCGCGGACGTCCGCCGGGTCGGGCGGATCGCCCGGCAGCCAGCCGGCGGTCAGCCGGCCCGCGCCCAGCGGCAGCGAGACGGCCGCGTCGGGCTCCTCGTCGAGCCCGTACGCGATCTCCAGCGAACCGCCGCCGATGTCCAGGAGCAGCAGCCGCCCCGACGACCAGCCGCACCAGCGGCGGGCGGCCAGGAAGGTGAGCCGGGCCTCGTCCTCGCCGCTGAGCACGCGCAGCCGTACGCCGGTCTCCTCGGCCACCCGGGCGAGGACCTCGTCGGCGTTGGCGGCCTCCCGGACCGCGGAGGTCGCGAACGGCAGCACCTCCTCGACGCCCTTGTCCTCGGCCGCCTCCAGCGCCTCCTTCACCACCGCGATCAGCCGGTCGACGCCTTCGGAGCCGATGGCTCCGTCGCCATCGAGGAGTTCGGCCAGCCGGAGTTCCGCCTTGTGGGAGTGGGCGGGCAGCGGGCGGGCGCCCTGATGCGCGTCCACCACCAGCAGATGGACCGTATTCGAACCCACGTCGAGGACACCGAGTCTCATGGCCAGAACGCTACTGTGCGCCTGGCGTGGTCATGCACGGGATCCCTGCTGTTCTCACGGGATCCCCGTCCCCGGTGCCGTCATGTCGGGGGCATACCCTTGCACCGTGGCAACGACGAAAAAGGCGAAGCAGGACAAAGTCCGGAAGAACGCCCCGGGGCCGGAGCAGGACCAGCGGGCCGAGGATGCGGCCCCGTCCCCGGCGGCCCCGCCCGCGGCGGCCCCGCCCGCGGACGAGGTCGGCCTGGACTTCGCCCGCGCCTGGGTCGAATTCCCCGACCCCGCCGACGAGGAGCAGGTCTTCCGCTGCGACCTGACCTGGCTGACCTCGCGCTGGAGCTGCATTTTCGGCCAGGGCTGCCAAGGCATCCAGGGCGGGCGCGCGAGCGACGGCTGCTGCACCCTGGGCGCGCACTTCTCGGACGAGGAGGACGAGGAAAGGGTCGCCCGCCATATGGCCCGGCTGACCCCGGAGGTCTGGCAGTTCCACGACGAGGGCCACGCCCGGGGATGGGTGCAGGAGGACGAGGACGGCGACCGCCAGACGCGCCGTTACGAGGGCTCGTGCATCTTCCAGAACCGCCCCGGTTTCGCGGGCGGCGCGGGCTGTGCGCTGCACATCCTCGCGCTGCGGGAGGGGCGCGAACCGCTGGAGACCAAGCCGGACGTGTGCTGGCAGCTGCCGGTGCGGCGGTCGTACGAGTGGATCGACCGCCCGGACGACACCCAGGTGCTCCAGATCACGATCGGCGAATACGACCGCCGGGGGTGGGGCCCGGGCGGGCACGACCTGCACTGGTGGTGCACGTCGGCTGTGTCGGCGCACGGTGCCGGGGATCCGGTGTACGTGTCGTACCGGCCGGAGCTGACGGAGCTGATGGGGAAGGCCGGGTATGACCGGCTGGTGGAGCTGTGCGAGGCGCGGTTGGCGGCGTCGTTGCCGCTGGTGGCCCCCCACCCGGCGGACCCGGCGGGCTGAGCCCGTTCCCGATTCCAGGGGCTGCACCCCCTGGGCCCCCGCCACTTCCGGGGCGCTGCCCCGAGCTCCCGGCACCCGCGGCCGTGGTGGGCTGAGGACGGATCTTTCCCCTACCCGCCCCTTCCCGAAACCGGGGGCTCCGCCCCTGGACCCCCGCCCCGTTCGGGGCTCCGCCCCGGAGCCCTGGCGCCCGCGGCATCGGGTGCGGCGGGCCTGCGGCCGTGGTGGGCTGAGGGCTCTTCCCCCACCCCGCCCCTTCCCGAAACCAAGGGGCTGCGCCCCTGGACCCCCGCCCCGTTCGGGGCTCCGCCCCGGGCCCCGGCTCCCGGGCTTGGGGCACGGCGGACCCGTGCCAGGACTCGTACTGCGGGTCCGGTGGCGGGGACCGGGCCCGAACCGGGGCTGCCTCCCGTGGCCCCGGCGCCCGCGGCTCCGGAGCCTGGCGGGCTGAGGTCTTCCCCGCCCCACCCTTCCCCGTAACCAGGGGGCTGCGCCCCCTGGAACCCCGCCCCGTTCGGGGCGCCGCACCGAGCCTCCGCCGCCCCGGCTTGGGGCACGACGGACCCGCGGATCGCCGTGCCGCGACGTCCCGCTCGGCCCCGGCCCCGGCGCCTGCGGCTTCGGCGAGCGCCGGGGCGCTAGTCCTTGGGGGATGGGGAGTCCGAGGGGGATGGGGCGGAGGGGG
>NZ_RIBZ01000571.1:0-3467 GCF_003721215.1 Streptomyces botrytidirepellens | reverse complement strand
CGGTCGGCGGCGTCCTCGGCGGCGGGAGCGGGTTCGGCCGCGGGCTCGGAGCGCGGCGCGTCGATGCCCGCGGCGAGGACGACATGGGGCGCGTCCAGGTCCGCCCGCAGCCGCGCGGCCCGCTCCCGCAGCAGCCGCGGCTCCCGGTCGGGCGCGTCGAGCAGGTCGTCCAGCAGCTCGCCGCGCACCCGCTGTTCGGCCTCGCCCGCCGACCGGCGGGCGAGCTGGAGCAGTGAGGTGACCATGGCGGCGCGCTCCAGGGTGCGCTGGTCCACGGGGTCGAGCCGGGGGTGGCCGTGCAGGACGAGCGCGCCGAGGAGTTCGCCGCCCGCGGAGACGGCCGCGACCCAGTCCTCGCCGTGGCGTACGGCGTGGCCGTCGGCCCGCGACCGGTCGAGGGCGCCCGCGGGCGCCGCGTCCGCCTCCAGGAACTCCACGGATCCGCTCAGCACCTCGGCCACGGCGGCGGCGACGTCCTGCACCCCGCCACCGCGCAGCACCAGCTCGGTGAGCCGGTCGTGGACCTCGGAGGCGCGCTCGATGACACCGCTGCGGTCCCGGATGATCTCGTTGGCGGCCTCCAGTTCGGCCAGCGCCGTCCGGGTCTCGGCGAGCAGGTTGGCCGTGTCGATCGCGACGGCCGCGTGCGCGGCGAAGGAGGCCAGCAGGGCGATCTGTTCGCGTTCGAAGACGCGGACGCGACGGTCGGCCGCGAACAGCACGCCGATGACGCCGCTGCCGAGCAGCAGCGGCACCCCGAGGATGGCGACCAGGCCCTCGTCGCTGACGCCCGCGTCGATGGTGCGGGTGTGCTGGAACCGGGGGTCGTCGAAGTAGCTGTCGGTCACATAGGGGCGCGCGGTCTGGGCGACGAGCCCGCCCAGTCCCTCCCCCATGCCGAGCCGCAGCTGCTGGAAGCGCGCCGAGACCGAACCGTCGGTGACCCTCATGTAGGTGTCCCCGGCGGTCGGGTCGTTGAGGGTCAGGTACGCGACCTCGGTCCCCAGGAGCGAGCGGGCGCGCTGCACGATGGCCTGGAGGACCGCGTCCAGATCGCGCAGCCCGGCGAGGTCGTGGGCGGTCTCGAAGAGCGCGGACAGCTCGGCCTCGCGTCGCCTGCGCCCCTCCAGTTCGCCGCGTACCCGCAGGGCGAGCAGCTTGGCGCGCTCCAGGGCGGCCAGCCGCTCGGCCGGGGCGCCCTCGGCGCGCGCCCGCAGGCCGGGGCGCTCGTATGCCTCGGCGGGCGCGCCACGGGCGAGCAGTTCCAGGTACGGGGTCTCCGGCGGATCGTCGGACCTGGGCGTACTCCCGCCGGAGGCGGCGCGGCCCGGTGAGCGGTCCGCCGAGCGGCCGGGCAGGGGGCCGTCCGGCCGCTCGTACGGCGGACCGTTCGAGGAGCTGTCCGGGGAGCCGTTCAGTGGGCCGTCCATCCGCCGTCCATGCTGAGCGAGGCGCCGGTGATGAACGAGGAGTGCGGACCGCACAGATACGCCACGGCCTCCGCCACCTCCTCCGGCTCGACGAGCCGCTTGACCGCCGCGTCGGCCAGCAGCACCTCGGAGACGACGCGCTCCGCGGAGATGCCGTGCGCCGCGGCCTGGTCGGCGATCTGACGCTCGACCAGTGGGGTGCGTACATAGCCGGGGTTGACGCAGTTGGACGTCACCCCGTGGGGCGCGCCCTCCAGGGCGGCGACCTTGGAGAGCCCCTCCAGACCGTGTTTGGCGGCCACATACGCGGACTTGTACGCGGAGGCGCGCAGCCCGTGCACGGAGGAGATGTTCACGATCCGCCCCCAGCCGCGCTCGTACATCCCCGGCAGGGCGCCGCGCACCAGCCGGAACGGGGCCTCCAGCATCACCGTGAGCACCCGGGAGAAGACCTCCGGCGGAAAGTCCTCGATCGGGCGGACGAGCTGGATCCCCGCGTTGTTGACCAGGATGTCGGCACCCTCGGCGGCCCGTTCAGCCTCGTCGAGGTCGGTCAGGTCCAGGGCGTACGCCTCCACGGTGCCGGACGGGCGAGCCGTCTTGTCGGCCGTCTTGTCGGCGAACGCGACCAGGTCGGCCAGCCCCTCGGTGTCCATGTCGACCGCCCGGACCCGCGCCCCGGCGGCCGCCAGCCGCAGGCTGCACGCCCGCCCGATGCCCCCGGCGGCGCCGGTGACGACTGCGGTACGGCCGGCGAGCCCTGGGGCTTCGGAACTGGATGCGGGGGACGCGCTCATGAGCGGCACACTAGGCGGCGGCCGCGCCCGGACCGATGGGGGCGCGGCACACTCTTCACTCCGCCGGGATGGGGTCGAACCACGTCGGCCCCTCGGCGAGCGCCTGCTTGATCCGGATGAGCGAGAAGTCCTCCAGCTCCGGCAGCGCGTCGAGCGGGAACCAGCCCACGTCCAGCGACTCGTCGTCGTTCACCCGCGCCTCGCCGCCCACCGCGCGGCAGCGGAAGCAGACGTCCATGAACTGGCACTGGTCGTCGTTGGGGTACGTCACCGGCGCCAGCGTCCGTACGAGCACGATGCTCTCCGGAACGCAGCGCACCGCGGTCTCCTCGTGCACCTCGCGCACCACCGCCGTGGCGGGCTGCTCGCCCGGTTCGGGGATGCCGCAGATGATCGCCCAGCGGCCGTTGTCGGCCCGGCGGCCCAACAGCACCCGGTCCTCGTCGTCGAAGACGACGGCGCTCACGCCCGGCAGGTAGAGGAGTTGATGGCCGATGGAGGCCCGCAGGCCGCGGATGAAGTCAGGGGTCGCCATGCGCCGAGGGTATCCGCCGGACCCGAATCCGCGCCGGTGACCTGCGCCGGGCGCCCGTTCTGTGCGCTCGGGGCACGTTTCACCACTGACACATCGTTTCTGCGCAACATATACACATAACTCGCCGCTGGCGCTACCGTTCCTGGTGCATGGCACGCGACGCGACTTCCGGTCGCCGCGCGATGCCCGTCACGACGGGGGGTCGACGGGATGACGTCATCTGCGCTGGAACCGGTCGTAAGGAATCACGACCAGGACCACGACAGCGATCACTACAGCCAGCCGCTGGGCAGTCTGCCCGACATCGCGGGCGTGGCGATCCTCGCTTCCTGCGCCCTCTGGGCGCTCATCTCCGCCATGGGGCGCACCGCGCGCCCCGAGGGGGTGCTGCTCGCCGTACTGGCCGTGGCCGCCGGGTACGCCTGCGGCCGCATCGCCGGATCGCTCCTGCCGGTCGCCTGCGGGGCCGCCGCCGGGCTCGCGGGGCTCGGCCTGTCCCTGGCCGGGTGGAGCGGTCCGAGTGGCCGCCAGGGGCTGGACGCGGCCCAGCTGACCCTGGCCACCGGCGCGGCCTGCTGCGCCGCGTGGGCCGCCCGGCGGACCGCGCTCCGGCTCGCCCTGTGGCTGCTGGCCCTGACGACCACGCTCACCGCGGCGGTGAGCGGTCCGCCCGCGGGGTGGGTCGCGAGCGGCGCGGTCCTGCTG
>NZ_RIBZ01000567.1:0-3451 GCF_003721215.1 Streptomyces botrytidirepellens | reverse complement strand
GGCCCAGCGCGCGGCCGACGACGCGCACCGCACCGCGCGCGCCCTGCGTGCCGAGCGGGCGGAGATCGCGGGGGCGCCCGACGACCTGGGCGACGACACCGAGCCGCCGTCCGCGTCGCTGCCCGCGCTGCGCGAGGCGTACCGCACGGCCTCCCAGGTGTACGAGAAGGTCGGCGTCGGCGCCGATCTGCGGGCCGAACAGGCCCGCGCGGAGAGCGACGAGAGCGCGGCGCTCGCCACCCTCGACCGGCTCACCAACAAGGTCCGCACCCGCGCCGCCCAGCTGCTGGAGGGCACCGACGGCGCGGACGGCCCGTCCCGGCAGGCCGCGGCGGCCCGCGCCGAGTCGCTCGTCCAGATGCTGGAGTCCCGCGCGTCGGCGGCGAGCGAGCAGCTCGGCCGGCTGCGCGGCGAGGCCGAGCGGCTGGCACCGGCCGACGGCGACGCGCACACCGCCCTGCCGGAGGAGATGGTTCCGGCCGATGCGGAGCAGGCGAAGGAGCTGCTGCGCACGGCCAACGGCGAACTGGCCGCCCGGACGGACGAGCTGGACACCGCCCGCACCGCCCACGCCGACCTGCTCCGGGCCCACCGCTCCGCGGAGGACGCGGCGGGCGGCTTCGACGAGACGGCCGCGCTGCTGCGGGACCTGCTCCGCGACGGCCCCGGCGCCGAGGACGACGGCGAGCGCCCCGACCCGTACGCGGGCGGCCTCGCCGAGGCCCGGCAGGCGGCCACCGAGGCCCGCCGCTCGCTGCGCGGCTGCGCGGCCGATCTGTCGGGCGCCGAGTCGGCGGTCCGGGAGGCGAGCGACGTCCTCGTACGGCACGCCAACTCCACCCGCTACGAGCAGGTGCGCACCCCCGCCCGCCAGCAGATCCGCGAACTGCCCGCGGCCGCGCTGCCCGAGCACGCCGCGGCCTGGGCCGACGCGTTCGCGCCCCGGCTGCGGGTGCTGACCGACGAGCTGGAGCAGCTGGAGCGCAACCGCGACTCCATCGTCGACCGGCTGCGCGGCCTGGTCGAATCCTGCCTGGCCACGCTCCGTTCGGCGCAGCGGCTCTCCCGGCTCCCGGAGGGGCTGGGCGAGTGGTCGGGGCAGGAGTTCCTGCGGATCCGGTTCGACGACCCGGACCAGGCGACGCTGACGGAGCGGCTGGGCGAGGTCATCGACGAGGCGACCCGCTCGGCGGTGAAGAAGAACTCCGACCTGCGCCGGGACGGCATGTCCCTGCTGCTGCGCGGCGTCCAGGCGGCGCTCCAGCCGCGCGGGGTGGCCGTGGAGATCCTGAAGCCGGACGCGGTGCTGCGCGCGGAGCGGGTGCCGGTGGGGCAGATGGGCGACGTCTTCTCCGGCGGCCAGCTGCTGACCGCCGCCATCGCCCTGTACTGCACGATGGCCGCGCTGCGCAGCAACGACCGGGGCCGCGACAAGCACCGCCACGCGGGCACGCTGTTCCTCGACAACCCGATCGGCCGGGCCAACGCGACGTATCTGCTGGAGCTCCAGCGGGCGGTCGCGGACGCGCTGGGCGTCCAGCTGCTCTACACGACGGGGCTGTTCGACACGACGGCGCTGGCCGAGTTCCCGCTGGTGATCCGGCTGCGGAACGACGCGGACCTGCGGGCCGGGCTCAAGTACATCAGTGTCGAGGAGCATCTGCGGCCGGGCCTTCCGGTGCAGGACCCGGAGGGGGAGCAGGTGCACGGCCAGATCACGGCGACGCGGATGTACAAGCGGCCGGAGGGGGACGGGGCGGCCCAGCCCACCGGGCCGGACGCCCCCTAGGAGCCTCAGCCCGGCGTCGTCACGGCCAGGGCCGTGGTTCCGGTGGAGGGCGCGTGGTTGACGGAGCCGTTGTAGTTGGCGGTGACGGTGTACGGGCTGCCGGAGGTGCCGGTCCAGGTGTGGGTGACGCTGGCGGTGCCCGCGGCCAGCGGGGCGGTGACGGTCGGGCTGCCGTCGCCGAAGGTGAAGGTGATGCTGCCGGTCGGGGTGCCCGCGCCCGGGGCCTGCGCCGCCACCGTGGCGGTGGCGGTGACCGGTTGGCCCGACACCGAGGGATCCGGCGACGAGCCGACCAGCGTCGTTGTCGGCGCCGGCTGCACGGTGTGGGTTTCCGTCCCCACGGAGCCGGTGAAGTCGCCGTCGCCGCCGTAGGTGGCGGTGACCGTGTAGGGGCTGCCGGACGTGCCGGGGTACGCGTACTGCGCGGTCGCCGTCCCGTCGACGACGGACACCGCGGCCGGAGCGGAGCCGTCGCCGAAGTCGAAGGTGACAGTGCCGGTCGGGGTGCCGGTCTCGGGCGGGACCCCCGTCACGGTGGCGGTGAAGGTCACCGGCTGGCCGACCACGGAGGGATCGGGCGCGGAGGTGACGGCCGTCGCCGAGGGCGCCTGGTAATCGAAGGCCCCGGGCACCGTCACGGTGCCCGGGGGTGGTGATGGTGAGGTCGGCGAGCCCGGCCGCACCGGGCGGTGTCACCACGACGAGCAGGGTGTCGGAGAACGCGCGGAAGGACGCCGCGGGGACGCCGCCGGTCACGAGGACGGTGGTGCCGCCCGCGACCGGCCCCGTCTGCGGGGAGACACCGGTGACGGCCGGAACGGCTACATAGGTGTAGAGCAGCCGGTTGCTGACCCCGCCGGTCGTGGTGACGTAGACCGCGACGGTGCCGGGCCCCGCGGCCGGGGGAGCGGCCACGAGGAGCTGCTGGTCGGACACGGCGGTGGGGTGGGCGGTGGCGGCGCCGACGTTCACCAGCAGCGCGGTGGACAGGTTGACTCCGCTGAGTTCGACGACGTTCCCGCCGCCGATCGGACCGGCGGCGGGAACGATGCCGCGCAGGCTGGGCCAGCGGACGTAGAAGAAGGAGCCGATGCGGGCGGTGCCGCCGGGGGTGGTGACGGTGACCGGCACCGCACCGGTCCCGGCGGGGGTCACGGCCATGATGGTCGCGTCGTCGAGGACGGCGAAGCTCGCCGCGGAGCGGAGACCGAAGCGCACCCACCGGTGAAGTGGTGACCGATGAGGGTCGCGACCGTGCCACCGGTGTACGGACCCTGGTCGGGGAAGACACCGGAGAACCTGTTGAGGAGGTCGAACTCGCCGAAGGACGCGGCCGCGACCACACCGGTGGGGATCCAGACGCTCGGAGAGGCCCCGCACCACGAGCAGGGCGGACGCCCCGGGCGTGCGGACGACCGTACGGGACACCGGGTCGACGACGGCGACGCGCTTCCCGCGGCGGTCGGTGAGGATGATGAGCCCGCCCGGGCGATACGGAGTCGGCATGGCGGCGTACCTTCCACTCCTCCGGAAAATGGGCGGCCCGCCGGAATCTCAACGGACCCAGTACCCCATTCCGGTGAGGCGGCGGCAACGCCGCGCACGGCGGATCACCCGAACGGCGGAGCGCGGAGGGAGCGGCCCCCACCGCGTGGGCCGCTC
>NZ_RIBZ01000566.1:0-3388 GCF_003721215.1 Streptomyces botrytidirepellens | reverse complement strand
GCGCGAACCGGCTGGTTCGCGCCGCCCTCTGCTGTGCGCACCTGTCGCCGCAACCGTCGGTGTGACCAACACGCTGTGTGAGGACGGGCACACCGTCCCTTCCATGCGCTTTACAAAGCCGCAGGTCACAGCCGCAATAGCAGGCCGCTCCAAGGCTTCATCGGTGTTTGACCGACCGGTCACACACTGGTAACACCATTGGGTAACGATAAAACCACGCACCGCTCATAGCTGCGTGCGTTCGTGATAATCCGCCGCTCCCGAGGGGTACCCATGCCGGCTGCGCCCGTACGCCCGTCCGTGACCGACGCGCTGCTCGCCCTGGAGGGACTGCTGCTGCGCGGCGGCCAGCGCACAGCCCGGCGCAACGCCTGGACCGCGGTCCTGGAGGACCGTCGCCGCGCCAAGGACCGGACCGAGGCCCAGCACGTACTGGAGGCCGTGTCCGCCGGGGCTTCCCAGGCCACGTAAACTTCGCCTTATGGCGAGGAAGGAAACATCCGAGAACCCCGGGCGACTGAAGCAGATCGCCCTGACCTACAAGATGACCAAACGGGTCGACTCCAAGGTCGGCCTTGTCGTCGCCGGCGTGGGGATCATCACCTTCGGTGTCCTCCTCGGCATCGGCTTCCTGATCGGTCACCCCGTCTTCCTGGGCATCCTGGGCTTCGTCCTGGCCTTCCTCGCGATGGCGATCATTTTCGGCCGCCGCGCCGAGCGGGCGGCCTTCGGACAGATGGAGGGCCAGCCGGGCGCGGCCGCAGCCGTTCTGGAGAACGTGGGCCGCGGCTGGTCGGTGACCCCGGCGGTGGCGATGAACCGCAACCAGGACGTCATCCACCGGGCCGTCGGCAAGGCGGGCATCGTGCTCGTCGGCGAGGGCAACCCGAACCGGCTCAAGGGCATGCTGGCCGCCGAGAAGAAGCGCATGGCCCGCATCGTGTCGGACGTCCCGGTGCACGATGTGATCGTCGGCACCGACGAGGGCCAGGTGCCGATCAAGAAGCTCCGCACCACGCTGCTGAAGCTGCCGCGGGTGCTGCCAGGCGCGCAGGTGACGGTCGTGAACGAGCGGCTGCGGGCGCTGGGCGACCTCATGAGCAACATGCCGATCCCGAAGGGCCCGATGCCCAAGGGCATGCGCATGCCGAAGGGCCGCTGAGCGGCCGTACGCCGAGACTCCACGTAACGAAGGCGGCCCGGGACAGGAAGTCCCGGGCCGCCTTTCGTATGCAATCGGTGGGCAACCCCGGGCCCGGACGGCCTAGACGCGGATCTGCACCGCCCGGGAGAGCCGGTCGTGCAGCCCGCGGGTGTCGCGGTCGAAGACGACCGCGGGGATGACGAGCACCAGCAGCACGCTGCGCAGCACGGCCCGCGGCAGGCTGAGCCGCGCCCCGCCCTCGCCGACCACCCGCAGCCTGAGCAGCAGCTTGCCGGGGGTCGCGCCGACGGTGCCCACGGTCAGCAGGCTGAGGACGAGGAAGACGAGCAGCGCCCAGTTCCCGGCGACCTGCGGATTGCGGCCCGCCAGCAGCGCGTACGAGATGAGCACGCACAGGCCCCAGTCGATGAAGAGCGCCCCGAGGCGGCGCCCGAGCGGTGCGATCGCACCCGGTCCGTTCTCGGGCAGCCCCAGGCCCTGGCCGCGGTAGCCCAGGTCGACGCCCATCTCCTCGGCGGCCGCGCGAGGGCCGGAAAGCCAGGATCCGATTGCTTGCCTCTTGTCCACGCTCCATACGGTACTGCGACGGCCCGCATACGCCCGTAACGGCCCCTGACCCGGTTAACCTGGGTGAAACAAACGGGTCATGCCCGGGAAATCCCGTCTGCTTATCGTCGGCGGCAGCGCGCCATGCTCACGGACCGCGCGACCGAACAAATCCCCGTCCCCCCGCGGCCGGGCTAGGAGGAGTTGGATGTTCCAGAACGCCGACGACGCTCGGAAGTTCATCTCGGACGAGGACGTCAAGTTCGTCGACGTCCGGTTCTGTGACCTTCCCGGCGTCATGCAGCACTTCACCGTACCGGCGGAGGCGTTCGACCCGCACGAGGAGCTGGCCTTCGACGGCTCGTCGATCCGTGGCTTCCAGGCGATCCACGAGTCGGACATGGCGCTGCGTGCCGACCTGTCGACGGCGCGTGTCGACCCGTTCCGCCGCGACAAGACGCTCAACATCAACTTCTTTATCCACGACCCGATCACGGGCGAGCAGTACAGCCGCGACCCGCGCAACATCGCCAAGAAGGCCGAGGCCTACCTCGCCTCCACCGGCATCGCGGACACCGCGTACTTCGGTCCCGAGGCCGAGTTCTACGTCTTCGACAGCGTGCGCTTCGAGACCAAGGCGAACGAGGCCTTCTACCACATCGACTCCGAGGCGGGCGCCTGGAACACGGGTGCGCTGGAGGACAACCGCGGCTACAAGGTCCGGTACAAGGGCGGCTACTTCCCGACCCCGCCGGTCGACCACTTCGCCGACCTGCGCGCCGAGATCAGCCTCGAGCTGGACCGCGCCGGCCTCCAGGTCGAGCGCCAGCACCACGAGGTGGGCACCGCCGGCCAGGCCGAGATCAACTACAAGTTCAACACGCTGCTGGCCGCGGCCGACGACCTGATGCTGTTCAAGTACATCGTCAAGAACGTGGCGTGGAAGAACGGCAAGACCGCGACCTTCATGCCGAAGCCGATCTTCGGTGACAACGGCTCGGGCATGCACGTCCACCAGTCGCTGTGGCAGGGCGGCTCCCCGCTGTTCTACGACGAGCAGGGCTACGCGGGCCTCTCGGACACCGCCCGCTACTACATCGGCGGCATCCTCAAGCACGCCCCGTCGCTGCTGGCCTTCACCAACCCGACGGTGAACTCCTACCACCGCCTGGTCCCGGGCTTCGAGGCGCCGGTCAACCTGGTGTACTCGCAGCGTAACCGCTCGGCCGCGATGCGCATCCCGATCACGGGCTCCAACCCGAAGGCCAAGCGCGTCGAGTTCCGCGCCCCGGACTCCTCCGGCAACCCGTACCTGGCCTTCTCCGCGCTCCTGCTCGCGGGCCTGGACGGCGTCAAGAACAAGATCGAGCCGGCCGAGCCGATCGACAAGGACCTCTACGAGCTGGCCCCCGAGGAGCACGCGGGCGTCCCGCAGGTCCCGACCTCCCTCCCGGCCGTCCTCGACGCGCTCGAGTCCGACCACGAGTTCCTCCTCCAGGGCGGTGTCTTCACCTCCGACCTGATCGAGACGTGGATCGACTACAAGCGCACCAACGAGATCGCTCCGCTCCAGCTGCGGCCGCACCCGCACGAGTTCGAGCTCTACTTCGACGTCTAAAGACCCCGCGGGTCCTCGACGAGTGACTGAGCCCCGCCACCGCCCCTCGGGCGGTGGCG
>NZ_RIBZ01000565.1:0-3363 GCF_003721215.1 Streptomyces botrytidirepellens | reverse complement strand
CGCGGCCCGGGCGGCCGGAGCCGGGGGCACTCCCGGCGGCCGTCGCCGAGGCGGAGGTGGCGGGGGTCGGGGGTGTCCCCCGGTTCGGGGAGGGGCGGGGCTGGGGAACGGGCACCCACCCTCACGCCGTAGCAGCCCTACACCTACGCACCAAGAAGAATTAAGTGGACCTACGGCATACCCGGCGCGACACTTCCGTCATGCCCAGATCCCACCTCGCCTGCGCCATGGTCACCCCCTTCACCCGGGACGGCGACCTCGACCTCCCCGGCACCCAACACCTCGCAGCCGCCCTCGTCGACGAGGGCGGCTGCGACGGGCTCGTGCTGGGCGGCACCACCGGGGAGTCGCCGACCACGACCGACGCCGAGAAGACGGCGGTCATCGAGGCCGTGACGGAGGCCGTCGGGGACCGGGCGCGGATCGTGGCGGGGGTGGGCAGCAACGACACGACGCACGCCGTCGCGCTCGCGCGGGCCGCCGAGAAGGCGGGCGCGCACGGCCTGCTGGTGGTCACCCCGTACTACAGCCGCCCACCGCAGGAAGCCGTCGAGGCGCACTTCCGCATGGTCGCCGACGCGGTCGGCATCCCGGTCACGCTGTACGACATCCCCTTCCGCACCGGCGTCGCGCTCTCGTACGACACCCTGTGCCGCCTCGCGGAACACCCCCGCGTGACCGGGGTGAAGGACTGCGCGTACGACCTGATGAAGTCGGCGCGGACGATGGCCGCCACCGGGCTCGCCTACTACTCCGGCTGCGACGAGCTGAACCTGCCGCTCAGGGCGATCGGCGCGGTCGGCTGCATCAGCACGGTCGCGAACGTGGCACCGCGCGAGGTGCGGGGCGTTCTGGAGGCGTACGACGCGGGCGACCCCGAAGAGGCCGCCCGCCGCCATCTCGCGCTGACCCCGCTCATCGACGCGATGATGTCCCACCTACCCGGCGCGGTAACCGCCAAGGCGCTCCTGAGCACCCTGGGCCGCCCCGGCGGAACGGTGCGCCCACCCCTCTTCGGCGCGGACGCGACCGTAACGGCCGACCTGGCCGCCACCTACGCGACGGCGACCTGACCGCCAAAGCCGACCAGCCCCAACCGCGCGCAGCACGCCCACCCGGGCACGCCCGAAGCAGGGCCCAGGGGGCGGAGCCCCGTCCCCGCCTCCTGTACGCCGCGATCAGCCGTGGCCGTACAACACCGCAGGCAGCGCGCACCAGTGCGAGTACGCCCGCGCAACGCCGGGGGCGGGGGCCGGGGGCGCAGCCCACGGTTTCGGGAAGGGGCGGGGTGGGGGACTTCCACCCCACCGCGATCAGTTGTGGCTGTGCAGCGCCTCGTTGAGCCCGCCCCACGAACCCGTGCGCGGCAGGACCTCGACCGCGCCGGTTGTGGAGTTGCGGCGGAAGAGGAGGTTCGTGGCGCCGGACAGCTCGAGGGCCTTGGCGATCTTGCCGTCCGGGAGCGTCACCCGGGTGCCCGCCGTCACGTACAGGCCCGCCTCGACGACGCAGTCGTCGCCGAGGGAGATGCCGAGGCCCGCCTCGGCGCCCAGCAGGCAGCGCTCGCCGATGGTGATGGTCTGCTTGCCGCCACCGGACAGCGTGCCCATGATCGACGCGCCGCCGCCGATGTCGGAGCCGTCGCCGACGACGACGCCCGCGCTGATGCGGCCCTCGACCATGGAGGTGCCCAGCGTGCCCGCGTTGAAGTTGACGAAGCCCTCGTGCATGACGGTGGTCCCGGCGGCGAGGTGCGCGCCGAGCCGTACGCGGTCGGCGTCACCGATGCGGACACCGGCCGGAACGACGTAGTCCGTCATCCGCGGGAACTTGTCGACGCTGGTCACCGACAGGTGCAGCCCCTCGGCGCGGGCGGCGAGCCGGGCGCGCTCGACCTGGTCGGCGGCGACGGGGCCGAGCGAGGTCCAGGCGACGTTGGCGAGCAGGCCGAACTGGCCGTCCAGGCTCAGCCCGTGCGGCTTGACCAGCCGGTGGCTGAGGAGGTGCAGCCGCAGGTACACATCATGCGCATCGAGCGGCTTGTCGTCGATCGAGGCGATGACCGTGCGGACGGCGACGATCTCGACGCCACGGCGCGGGTCCGGGCCGAGCGCCTTGAGGGCGGTCTCGCCCAGGAGCTGGGCGGTGCGCTCGGCGTCGAGCCGCTCGGTCCCGGCCGGGCCGGGCGCGTCGGCCAGCTCGGGGGCCGGGAACCAGGTGTCCAGAACGGTGCCGTCCTCGGTGAGGGTGGCGAGCCCGGCGGCGACAGCGCCGGTGGTGCGGGTGGTGGTGGCTGCATCGGTCATGGTCAGCACGCTAACCGGAGGCGGGCCCCGGAGGCTAACCGGTCCCAGGGAGCAGACAGGGGCACGGCGCCCTCAGCCGGTCACGCGGGCGAACGCCGCCCGCGCCTCCTCCCGGTCGAATGCCCGCCCGGTCAGCAGGATCTGCAACAGCATCCCGTCGAACAGGGCGTTCACGGCACGCGCGACGTCCGGATCCCCAGTACGCCGCTCCAGTAGCGCGGCCATCCGGTCGAGGAACGAGGCGGCGATCGGCCGCACCGATGCGCGGCGCAGGCCGACGAGATACAGCTCGTATTCCAGCTCCAGCCGCTTGCGGTCGCCCGTCAGCATCTGCTCCATCAGCCACGCCATCTGGTCCGCGAGCGGCATCCCGGGCGGCGCGTCGCGCTCCATGCGCTCCACATCGGCCAGACACTCGGTGTTGACCTGCTCGAGCGCGGCGACCAGCAGATCGTCCAGCGTCGCGAAGTGGTACGTGGTCGATCCGAGCGGTACGTCCGCCTCGGCGGCCACGGCCCGGTGGCTGAGCGCGCCGATCCCCCGCTCCCCCACCACCGCGATCGCGGCGTCGATGATCCGCTGCCGCCGCTCCGGGTCGTAGCGGCGCCCCATCAGTGGGCCCCGCCGAGGTTCAGCACGACGACCCCGGCGATCACCAGCAGCACCCCCATCACCCGCGCGGCGGTCACCGCCTCGCCGAGGAACACCATCCCGATCGCGGCGATGACGGCGGTCCCGGCCCCGGCCCAGACGGCGTACGCGGTGCCGACGGAGATCGTCTTGAGCGTCTGGGCGAGCAGCACGAAGGCGATCCCGTAGCCGAGAGCCGTTGCGACCGACGGCCAGAGCTTGCTGAAGCCGTCGCTGTACTTCATCGAGGTGGTCGCCAGGACCTCGGCGAGGATCGCGCCGGAGAGCGTCAGGTATCCCATGCGTACGAGTGTACACAACGATGCGTACGACCGTACACATAAAAGGTCCGGGACGCACGAAGCGGCCCCCGCGCACGATGCGCGGGGGCCGCTTCGAAAGCCCAGGAGACCTCGGTCAGACGTTG
>NZ_RIBZ01000568.1:0-3360 GCF_003721215.1 Streptomyces botrytidirepellens | reverse complement strand
GTGCTCACCCGGATCGCCCGGCGGGGCGCCGCTGCCACCGGCGCGGGCGCCGGGCTGTCCGCCCTCGTGTGCGGTCTGACGGTGGCCGTCGCGGCGTGGGCCGGGGTCGGGGCGGTGGCCGACGGGCGGATCCACGGGGTGTGGCTGGCCGTCGTGGTGCTGACGCCGCTGGCCGCCTTCGAGGCGGTCGCCGGGCTGCCGCTCGCCGTGCAGCACCGGCAGCGGGTGCGGCGGGCCGCCGAGCGGGTGTACGAGGTGATCGACGCGCCGCTTCCGGTGCGGGACGGCGGCGCCGAGGAGCCGCCCCGGTCGGCCTTTCCGCTGGTGGTGCGCGGGCTGTCGGCGCGCCACGCGGGGCAGCGCACCCGCGCGCTGGACGGGTTCGACCTGGAGCTGCGCCCGGGCCGCCGGGTCGCGGTCGTCGGCCCGTCCGGTTCCGGCAAGACCACGCTGGCCCAGGTGCTGCTGCGCTTCCTGGACGCCGAGGACGGTACGTACACCCTGGCGGGCCGGGACGCGACGGCCGTGGACGGGGACGCGGTGCGGCGGCTGGTGGGGCTGTGCGCCCAGGACGCGCACATCTTCGACAGCTCGCTGCGGGAGAACCTGCGGCTCGCGCGCCCCGGCGCGAGCGACGACGAGCTGCGCACGGCGCTTGCCGCCGCCCGGCTGCTGGAGTGGGTGGACGGGCTGCCGGACGGGCTCGACACCCACGTCGGCGAGCTGGGCGCGCGGCTCTCCGGCGGTCAGCGGCAGCGGCTCGCGCTGGCCCGCGCGCTGCTGGCGGACTTCCCGGTGCTGGTGCTGGACGAGCCCGCCGAGCACCTGGACCTGCCGACGGCCGACGCGCTGACCGCCGACCTGCTGACGGCGACCCGGGGCCGTACGACCGTGCTGATCACCCATCGCCTCGCGGGCCTGGAGGCGGTCGACGAGGTGATCGTGCTCGACGGCGGCCGGGCCGTGCAGCGCGGCACGTACGGAGAACTGGCCGCGGTGGACGGGCCGTTCCGCCGGATGCTGGAGCGCGAGGCCGCGGAGACCGGGCCGCGGCGCGGGGACGCGACGCTGCCGCTGGGCTCGGGCGCCCCCGTCTGACGACGAGGGGCGCCTCCCGTGGGCAAAAACCTCCGCTTTCCCGGGCAAAAGCCATTCATTACGCTCGGACCATGGCGGCCTCGATACCGACACCGGACCCCCTGGACGTCGCCGCGGAGGCGACCCGAGGGCTCCAGGGGCTGTCCACCGAGCTGACCGCGCGCGTCCCGCGGCTGCTGGAGGCGATGCGCTCCATCGGCACCGGTCTGGAGCTGCGCGTGGTCCTCGACCGGATCGCCGAGACCGCGGCCGAACTGGCGGGCGCTCGGTGCGCGGCGATCGGCGTGAACGACGCGGCGGGTCAGGGGCTCGCCGACGTCATCACGTACGGCGTGACCGAGGCGGACCGGGAGCGGTGCGGCGCGCTGGTCAGCGCCCGCTCCGCCGGGGCGGGGCTGCTGTCGGCCGATCCGCTGCCGCGGTCCTTCCTCGGGGTGCCGATCCGGGTCGGGGACGAGGTCTTCGGCCATCTGTGCCTCGCCGAGAAGCGGGACGGCGGGGAGTTCAGCGTGCCCGATCTGCACATGGTCAAGGTGCTGGCGACGGAGGCGGGGATCGCCATCGGCAACGCCCGCTTGCATGAGGCGACCCGGCAGCGCGAGCGGTGGATCGACGGTTCGGTGGCCGTCACCCACTCCCTGCTGTCCGGCGACGCCGAGGACGCCCTGGTGGTGGTCGCGGAGAAGGCCCGTCAGCTGGCCGGTTCGGCGGCGGGTTTCGTGCTGGTGCCGGAGGAGGGCGGCGGGCTGGAGATCGTGGCGGTGGACGCCGCGCACCCTCCGGAGGGTGCCGCGCTGCTCGGTACGGTCGTCCCGGCCGGGTCCCCGGCCGTGCCGCGGCTGCTGGCCGGGGAGCCGGTCTTCGTCGACGACCCGGCCGACGAACTCCGGCCGACCGCCGGGGTCCTGGGCCGTTACGGGCCGAGCATGATGCTGCCGCTGAGCGGCGGCGACCGGGTGCTGGGCGTGCTGGCCACCCCGCGCGACCCCGGCGCCCTGCCCTTCACCGCGACCGAGCGCAGGCTCGCCCTCCAGTTCGCGGCGCAGGCCGCGGTCGCGCTGGTGCTCGCCGAGGCGCAGCGCGACCGGGAGCGGCTGGCGGTGCTGGAGGAGCGGGACCGCATCGCCCGCGATCTGCACGATCTGGTCATCCAGCGGCTGTTCGCGACGGGGATGCTGCTGGAGAGCGCGCGGCGGCACGCCGAGGCGCCGGAGGCGGCGGAGGTGGCGGAGCAGGTCGAGCGGGCCGCCGATGAACTGGGCGCCACCATCCGGGAGATACGGACGACGATCTTCGCGCTCCAGCAGGGCCCGGAGGTGGCACCGTCGGGGCTGCGCACCCGGGTGCTGCGGGAGGTCGGGGCGGCCGCGGTGCCGCTCGGCTTCCAGCCGTCGCTCAGCTTTGTCGGCCCGGTCGACTCGCGGGTCGGCGAACCGGCCGGAAACAGTCTCATCGCGGCGCTGCGCGAGGCGTTGTCCAACGCCTTCCGGCATGCCCGGGCGGCGCGTATCGAGGTGGTCGTGGACGTGACGGCGCGGCTCGCCGACGGGCGTCCCGCGGTGCGGCTGACGGTCGCGGACGACGGGGTGGGCGTTCCGGCGGGCGGGCGGCGCAGCGGGCTCGCGAACCTGGCCCGCCGGGCGGAGGCGCTCGGCGGGTCGAGCACCTACGGGCCGGGCCTCGGCGCGGAGGACGGGGTGGAGAGCGGGCCGGGGAAAGGGCCAGGCCGGGGCGGTACGACGGTGGTCTGGCAGGTGCCGTTGTAGGCCGCACGTCGCCCGGGCGGCCCAACTCCTCACCTGCGCGGTCCCATTATCAGTCCGTCAGCATGCGCGGCGCCGACCCCGCGAGTGGGATGAGCCTCGCGGGCCGCCTCGGTCCTTCGTATCCCTTCGCACTCCGCGGCACTTCTTGCGGGGAAGGAAGTCATGACGTGAACACCCAGAGTCCCAGTCCTCAGCGTTCCCGGACGCGCCGCCGGGTCTTCTTCGCCTCTGTCGCGACCGCGGCGGCCCTTTCCAGTCAGCTGCTGACCATGGCGCCCGTCCAGGCGGATGACACCACGATGACCGGCGGCGGCCACCCCAAGCCGCCGCAGCCGCCGACCATCATCCACGGGGTGCGGGAGTTCACCGCGGACGGCACCTTCACGCCGCCCCCGGGGGTCACCTCGGTGCACATCCAGGCATGGGGCGCGGGCGGCGGTGGCGGCGGCGGTGGCGGCGGGAGCAGCGCCGCCGCGGGCGGCACCGGCGGTGGCGG
>NZ_RIBZ01000564.1:0-3303 GCF_003721215.1 Streptomyces botrytidirepellens | reverse complement strand
GCCCGGCCTGCCGGTCGTCGCGGGCGGCCGCAGCGCGGGCGCCCGGGTGGCGTGCCGTACGGGGGCCGAGCTGGGCGCCCGCGCCGTGCTGGCGCTGTCCTTCCCGCTGCACCCGCCGGGCAAGCCGGAGAAGTCCCGCGCCGAGGAGCTGCTGTCCACGGGCCTGCCGACGCTCGTCCTCCAGGGCGGCCGCGACGCCTTCGGCCGCCCCGGGGAGTTCCCGGCGCTGCCGGAGTCCACGGAACTGGTGGAGGTGCCCCACGGTGACCACGGCTTCGCCGTGCCGAAGTCGGCGGACATCACGGAGTCGGAGGCCATGGCCGTGATCACCGAAGCTGTCGGGGAGTGGCTGACGCGCCTCGCGGGCTGAGGGGTGTGGGTGAGGTCACGGGAATGCCACCCGGGGGGTCGGTGTTATACGCGTCGTAGGTATCGACCGCGTAAGAGGCACCAGCACGAGGAGAGGGAGTTCCCCGCATGGGTTCGCTTGCTTGCCCGGCCCGCCCGCACGCCGCTGACCTGGACTGGCGTCAGCTGGAGGCGGAGCAGACCGCGAAGATCGAGGCGGCGGGCGGACCGGATCGTCGTCTATTCTCCGATTCGAGCGGGTCCGCATCGGGTACCGCCGCGAATACGGAGGAGGTGGGTCAGGTCACTGGGACCGACGCAGAGACCGACGGCGTCATCGAGGGAGCGCAGGACGAGCAGCGGCAGGAGACGTCCGCGGAGCGCAACGCGCGCTTCGAGCGGGACGCCCTGACGTTCCTCGACCAGATGTACTCTGCCGCGCTGCGCATGACCCGTAATCCGGCCGACGCAGAGGACCTCGTGCAGGAGACGTACGCGAAGGCGTACGGGTCCTTCCACCAATTCCGCGAGGGCACCAACCTCAAGGCGTGGCTGTACCGCATTCTCACCAATACCTTCATCAACTCGTACCGCAAGAAGCAGCGTGAACCCCAGCGCAGTGCGGCCGAGGAGATCGAGGACTGGCAGCTCGCGCGCGCCGAGTCACATATGTCGACCGGTCTGCGGTCCGCCGAGTCCCAGGCCCTGGATCACCTTCCTGATTCGGATGTCAAGGAGGCTCTTCAGGCCATTCCCGAGGAGTTCCGGATCGCGGTCTATCTCGCGGATGTCGAGGGGTTTGCGTACAAGGAGATCGCCGACATCATGGGGACACCCATCGGTACGGTGATGTCCCGTCTGCACCGTGGGCGCCGTCAGCTGCGCGAAATGCTGGAGGACTACGCCCGTGGGCGCGGGCTCGTCCCGGCGGGCGCGTCCGGTGCGGCGGCGGACGGGTCGCACGATCGGAAAGGCGCGGACTCATGAGCTGCGGAGAGCCGCACGAGACGGATTGCTCCGAGGTCCTCGACCATCTCTACGAGTTCCTCGATCGCGAAATGCCCGACGGGGACTGTGCCAAGTTCGAGGTGCACTTCGACGAGTGCTCCCCCTGCCTGGAGAAGTACGGCCTGGAGCAGGCCGTGAAGAAGCTGGTCAAGCGGTGCTGCGGGCATGACGACGTGCCCACCGACCTCCGTTCGAAGGTCATGGGCCGCATCGAGCTGATCCGCTCCGGGCAGGCCGTCCCGGAGCGCGAGCTCACCGCGGAGCCGGGCACCGGCGCGGACACCGCCGAGGCGCCCAGGTCCGCCACCGCCCAGGAGTGACCGCCGAGGAGTGATCCCCCGGGTGTGACCGCCCGGGTGTGACGCTGGCCCGCGGGCCGCGGGCGGCGTTTACCGAACGGTCCGATCATCACCCGAAGGGGTGCAATCGGGCGGTCCATCCGCTCCCGCCCGCCGCATGCGGCCCTATTCTCCCCAATCTGACCCGCCCCGGACGGGGCGGCGACCGGATGCGGATGGGGAGGAGGGCGGTCGTTGCGGGCACTTCCTCTCGGGGCGCGCGCCTATGTGCTGAGCGCCGTTCTCGCCGGGGCGCTGTGCGCCGCCCCGGTGCTGTGGTCCCAGGCGGCCGTCCCGTGGGCCACGGTGATCCTGCTCGCCGCGGTGTACGCGGTGGGGTCCCGTACGGTGCGGGCCCCGTCCCCCGAATGGTGCAGCCCCGTCCTCCTGGCCGGGGCTTTTCTGCTGCCGCCGGCCGCCGCGGCGCTCGTCGCTGTGCCCGGGGCGCTGCTGGGGCGGGTCCAGCGGCAGCCCGCGCCGGTACGCCGCGCCTGGCGCGCCGCACAGCTCTCACTGGCCGTCTGGGCCGCCGCGTACGCCTTCCGGGCCCTCAGTGGCCCGTACGCCCTGCGCGCCGCCGAGAACCCCGTTGTGCCCGGTTTTCCGCGGGCCCTGGCCGCCGCCCCGGTCGCCGCGCTCGTGCTGGGGCTGGTCACCGCCGCCCTCGAAGGCGGGGTGCTGGTCCTCGCCGAGCGCCGCTCGGCCCGGGCCGCCTGGTGCGGACGCCACCTGAGCGCGCTGGCGCCGCAGCTGGTCCACGGGCCCGCCGGGCTCGCCATGGCGGTGCTGTGGGCCAGCCCGTACGGGCCGGCGGCGGCCCTGCTGGTGCTGCTGCCGATGTACGTCTGCGCCTGCGTCTTCGCGCTCTACCACCGCGAGCGCGCCGCCCACCAGGCCACCATCCGCGCCCTCGTCCAGGCGGTCGACATCAAGGACCGCTACACCCGGGGCCACAGCGAGCGGGTCGGCCGCGCCTCCGTGATGATCGCCCGCGAGCTGGGCATGAGCGGCGACCGGCTGGAGGCCCTGCGCATCGCGGGCATCCTGCACGACGTGGGCAAGCTCGGCGTCCCCACCCGGCTGCTGCGCAAGAACGGCCCGCTGACCCCCGAGGAGCGCCGCGTCATCGAGCTGCACCCCGAATACGGCCACGAGATGGTGCGCGGCATCCGCTTCCTGGGCGAGGCGCGGACGGCCATCCTGCACCACCACGAGCGGCTGGACGGCAGCGGCTACCCGTACGGGCTGGCCGGGGCGCAGATCCCGGAGTTCGCGCGGGTGGTGGCGGTCGCGGACGCGTTCGACGCGATGACTTCGACGCGTACGTACAGCAGGGCCCGCCCGGTGGA
Organism: Streptomyces botrytidirepellens; assembly: GCF_003721215.1. Taxonomy (NCBI): domain Bacteria; kingdom Bacillati; phylum Actinomycetota; class Actinomycetes; order Kitasatosporales; family Streptomycetaceae; genus Streptomyces; species Streptomyces botrytidirepellens. The sequence goes on along the minus strand of NZ_RIBZ01000564.1, from coordinate 260 downwards.
GACGGCGGTCGCGGAGCTGAAGCGGTGTGCGGGCTCGCAGTTCGACCCGCGCATGGTGCGGGCCCTGGCCCGCGCGCTGGACCGCCACGGCTGGCACGCGGCGGTCACGGCGGACGCCCGTACGGAGGCCCGCGCGGAGGCCCGTACGGACGCGGTGGCGGGCGCCGTGGGCGCTCCCGACGAGCGCGGAAACGTCCCGCCGCCCGCGCGTGCCCCGCTCGTACGCGCCGCGGCGCCGGGCCCAGCCGCCGGGCCCGCGG
>NZ_RIBZ01000562.1:0-3251 GCF_003721215.1 Streptomyces botrytidirepellens | reverse complement strand
GCCGGGGGCACCTCGGGCGCCCTGTGGGGCGCGGCGCTGCGCGCCCTCGGCGCCGTCCTCCCGGCCGACCGGGCGCCCGGACGCGAGGAGCTGGCGTCCGCCGCCACGGAGGCGCTCGCCGCCGTCACCTCGCTCGGCGGGGCCGAGGTCGGCGACAAGACCCTGGTCGACGCCCTCGCCCCGTTCGCCACCGCCTTCGCCGTACAGCTGCGCGCCGGGGCCCCGGTGACCGAGGCGTACGCGTCCGCCGTGGCGGAAGCCCGTACGGCCGCCGAGCACACCGCCGACCTGCGCCCCCGCATCGGTCGCGCCCGCCCCCTCGCCGACCGCAGCGTGGGCACACCCGACCCCGGAGCCACCTCACTCGCCGCGGTGCTGACCGCGGTCGCCACCCTTCCCACGACGACAGGAAGCGATGCCGTATGACCACCGCGACTCCGTTCCGGATCGTCGTCGGCTGTGACGACGCCGGATACGGCTACAAGGAAGCCCTCAAGCAGGACCTGCTGGACGACCCCCGGGTCGCCGAGGTCATCGACGTCGGCGTGGGCAGCGACGAGCACACCGCCTACCCGCACGTCGCGGTCGAGGCGGCCCGCCGCGTCGCCGACGGCACCGCCGACCGCGCCCTCCTGGTGTGCGGCACCGGCCTCGGCGTGGCCATCAGCGCCAACAAGGTCCCCGGCATCCGCGCGGTCACCGCCCACGACAGCTACTCCGTACGCCGCTCCGTCCTCAGCAACAACGCCCAAGTGCTCTGCTTCGGCCAGCGCGTCATAGGGCTCGAACTCGCCCGCGCGCTCACCGACGACTGGCTCGCCCAGCGCTTCGACGAAACCTCCCCCTCGGCGGAGAAGGTCGCCGCCATCCGCGCCTACGAGAGCTGATGCCTAGGGGGTGACCGTGGGCAGGTAGCGCGGTGCCCGCCAGGCGTGAAGCCGCCGCTCCACCGCGGCTCCCAGCGTGAGGAGCGCGCCGTCCTCGCGGTCACCGGCCATCAGGAGCACGCCCACCGGCAGCTCGTCCACCAGCCCCGCGGGCACCGACAGGGACGGGTATCCCGCCACGGCCGCGGGCGTCGAGGACGGGATCACATCGTTGTCGCCCCGGGCACAGTCCGTCGTCCACGCGGGCGGGTTCGTCGGCGAGGCGATGGCGTCCAGCCGATGGGCGGCCATGGTCTCGTCGATCGAACGCCGGGAGAGGTCCTTCAACTCGGCCCGCATGGCCCGGTAGGCGGGGTCGGTGGTGGGCGGCGCGGCAAGGGCCCGCTCGAACAGCTCCTGCCCGGCGAAGCAGGTCCGCTCCGCCGGGTGGGCGCGGTTGAACTCGACCAGCCCGGCGAGGTTCCGCGGCCCCTCGCGGGTGGCGAGATAGGCGTCGATGTCCCGGTGGAACTCGCTCAGCAGCGCCGGGAATTCGAGCTCGGCCAGCCGCTCCTGATACGGCGGCGTCACCTCGACGACCTCGGCTCCCGCGCTCCGCAGCTTCTCCGCGGTACGGGTCATCACGGCATCCACCCCGGGCCCCAGCGACGGCAGCCGCCACAGGCCGATCCGCTTGCCGCGCAGACTGCCCGGTGGCGTCCGGCCGTCCGGGAGGCGGGCGGTGTCGCCACCGCCGATCACGGCGAGGGTGAGCGCGGTGTCGGTCACATTGCGCGCCATGGGTCCCGCGGTGTCCTGCTCCGCGGAGATGGGGACCACTCCGTCCTGGCTGACCAGGCCGAGGCTGGGCTTGTGGCCGACCACCCCGTTCATCCCGGCCGGGCACACGATGGAGCCGTCCGTCTCGGTACCGATCGCCACCTGCGCCAGCGACGCGGCGAGCGCGGCGCCCGAACCGGAGGAGGACCCGCACGGATTCCGACAGATTGGTCTTGCCGAGGATCACCGCCCCCGCGTCCCGCAGCCGGGTCACCAGGGCGGCGTCGCGGTCCGGCGGGCTGCCCGCCAGCGCCAGCGACCCGGCCGTCGTGGGCATGCCGCGGGTGTTCACATTGTCCTTGACCAGGACGGGAATCCCGTCGAGCGGACCCCGGACGTCGCCGCGCCGGTGCCGGGCATCGCTGGCGGCGGCCTGGCGCAGGGCCGTCGGATCGGTGTGCAACAGCGCGTGGATCGTGGGATCGATGGCCTTGATCCGCCGCAGATAGGCGGTGGTCAGCCCCGACGAGGTCAGCGAACCGTCCGCCATGCGTGCCTGTAATTCCGGAATGGTGGCCGTATCCAGATCGAAACCCGCTTCAGCGGCCCGCGCATGTGGCACGCCCGCGCACAGGGAGCCCACGACCAGGGTGGCGAACGCCACGGCAGTGCTCCGCTTTCTCATGCCCGTCATGTTCCCCATGCCCCGCATGTCCCTCCTGGGCCCGATGCTCCTCATGAGGATCAGCGCACAATAGGGTGGCGGCCCGCCGCAAGACGCTTTCGCGTCGCCGCCACACCCGCACGTCCCGAACGTCCCCGGAGCCCCACCGTGACCACCGCCCCGCAGGCCGAGGCCGCGAAGACCGCCGCGCTGCTGTCCCCCTCACCCACCTCCGCGCCCCGGCCGGAGGCGCCCGCCGCGCCGCCGGTGCGCCGGGTGCCGCTCGCCGTGTCCGGGCTGCTCGCCGCGGCGCTGACCGCGTACGTGTGGTCCGCGCACGGAGCCAAGCCCGGCGTCCTGCTGCTGCTCGGACTCGGCCTGGGCATCGCTCTCTTCCACTCCCGCTTCGGCTTCACCTCCGCCTGGCGGCAGCTGGTCGCCGTCGGCAACGGCACCGGGCTGCGCGCCCACACCCTGCTGCTCGGCACCACGGCCACCCTGTTCGCCCTGCTCATCGGCACGGGGACCGGGCTGTTCGGGTCCGTGCCCGCGCCGTCGGCCGAACCGCTGGGCCTGGGGCTGCTGATCGGCTCGTTCGTCTTCGCCATCGGCATGCAACTCGGTGGCGCCTGCGCGTCCGGCACTCTCTTCGCGGTCGGCTCGGGGCAGACGTCGATCGTGCTCACCCTCGGCGGCTTCATCGCTGGTGCGACCCTCGCCGCCTGGCAGTTCGACCTGTGGAAGGACCTGCCGGCCCTGGAGCCGGTCGTCATGGCCGACCACATCGGCTGGTTCGGCTCCTGGGCGGTGACGATCCTCGCGCTCGCCGCCATCGTGCTCGTCAGTCGGGCCGTGCAGGCCCGCCGCACCCCGCCGCCGATCGGCCCGGTGCCCTCCGCGCGCGGCGCCGCCGCCCGGGTGCTGCGCGGTTCGTGGCCGCT
>NZ_RIBZ01000558.1:0-3241 GCF_003721215.1 Streptomyces botrytidirepellens | reverse complement strand
CGTCGCCGAACTGACGTCTCCCTGTCCGCCCCCGCCATGGGGGCCGGGGGCGGACAGGGACGCGGAACAGCCAACGCCCCGCCACCCACCCCTGCACCGTCTGCCTGACCAATCTCCCTGGAGCCCGCTGTGAAGAAGACCCCCGCCAAGAAGCCCGTCGCGAAAAGGCCCCTTGCGAAAAGGTCACCGGCCAAGACGACTGCCGCAAAAAGGGCCCCTGTGAAGAGGGCCGCGGCGAAAAGGGCACCGGCCAAGAAGCCCGCCGTGAAGAGGACTCCCGCCAAGAAGGCCGCGGTGAAGTCGACGCCCAGCACCAGGATTGTGTACTGGTTCTTGCGCAGTATGGGGCGGGGCGTCAGGAACCTCGATCCGGCGCACCGCAAGGACGGCGTCGCGCTGTTGTTGCTCGGCAGCGCGTTGATTGTCGCTGTGGGCACCTGGGCCGATCCGCGGGGTGCGGTCGGCGAGCTGGTTGAGATCCTGGTGACCGGCTTCTTCGGCCGCCTCGACCTGCTGGTGCCGGTGCTGCTCGGTGTCATCGCCGTGCGCTTCATCCGGCGCACGGAGAAGTCCGAGGGCGACGGCCGTGTCGTCATCGGGCTGTCCGCCCTGGTCATCGGGGTGCTTGGGCTGGTCCACATCGCCTGCGGCTGGCCGGCGCGCAGTGACAGCATGCAGGCCATACGGGAGGCTGGTGGCTTGATCGGCTGGGGCGTCGCGACCGCGCTGACGCACACCATGGGCGAGGTGCTGGCCGTACCGCTGCTGGTGCTGCTCATCGTCTTCGGGCTGCTGGTCGTCACGGCCACCCCGGTCAACGCCATCTCACAGCGGCTGCGGGCGCTCGGCGCGCACCTCGGCGTCGTCCAGGGGCAAGCGGCCGACGTGCCCAGCGATGACGAGCGACACGCAGAGCAGAGGCGCGAGGCGCTGCCCACGCGCTCCAGCCATGGCGGGTCCGCCGGGGAGGCCTACGATCCGGACGGAGCCGAGCAGGAGGCCCTCCCACGGCGCGGGAAACAAACGTCAGCAGCACCGCCAGCGCCCGGCGCCGCCCAGCCGCACGCGATGATGCCGTCCCCCCGGGCCGTCCCCGACCTCACCAAGGCGCCGCCTGCTGGCCAGGAGCGCGATCTTCCCGGGCGCGCGGAGCAGCTCCAGCTGTCCAACGACACCACCTACTCCCTGCCGGTGCTCGACCTCCTCACGCGCGGGGGCCCCGGTAAGGCGCGCAGCGCCGCCAACGACGCGGTCGTCGCCTCGCTCTCGACTCTCTTCTCCGATTTCAAGGTCGACGTTGCCGTCACCGGGTTCACGCGCGGGCCGACGGTCACGCGCTACGAGGTCGAGCTCGGCCCCGCTGTGAAGGTTGAGCGGATCACCGCGCTGACGAAGAACATCGCGTACGCCGTCGCCAGCCCGGAGGTGCGGATCATCAGCCCGATCCCCGGCAAGTCCGCAGTCGGCATCGAGCTCCCCAACGCTGACCGTGAGATGGTCAACCTCGGCGACGTGCTGCGGCTGGGCGCGGCCGCCGAGGACGACCACCCGCTGCTGGTGGCGCTCGGCAAGGACGTCGAAGGCGGCTACGTGATGGCCAACCTCGCGAAGATGCCGCACATCCTGGTCGCCGGAGCCACTGGTTCCGGTAAGTCGTCGTGCATCAACTGCTTGATCACTTCCATCATGGTGCGCGCGACCCCCGAGGAGGTGCGCATGGTCCTCGTCGACCCCAAGCGGGTCGAGCTGTCCGCCTACGAGGGCATCCCGCACCTGATCACGCCGATCATCACCAACCCGAAGCGGGCCGCCGAGGCGCTCCAGTGGGTCGTAGGCGAGATGGACCTGCGCTACGACGACCTCGCGGCGTACGGCTTCCGGCACATCGACGACTTCAACGCAGCCGTCAGAAGCGGCAAAGTGAAGGCGCCGACGGGCAGCGAGCGGGAGCTCCAGCCCTACCCGTACCTGCTGGTGATCGTCGACGAGCTCGCCGACCTGATGATGGTCGCCCCGCGGGATGTCGAGGACGCGATCGTGCGCATCACGCAGCTCGCGCGCGCGGCCGGCATCCACCTGGTGCTCGCCACCCAGCGGCCGTCGGTAGACGTCGTCACCGGTCTGATCAAGGCGAACATCCCCTCACGGCTCGCCTTCGCCACCTCCTCGCTCACCGACTCGCGCGTCATCCTCGACCAGCCCGGCGCGGAGAAGCTGATCGGCAAAGGCGACGGGCTGTTCCTGCCGATGGGGGCGAACACCCCTGCCCGTATGCAGGGCGCGTTCGTCACCGAGGACGAGATCGCAGCCATCGTCCAGCACTGCAAGAACAAGATGGCGTCCGACGTCCGGGACGACGTCGCCGTGGGCACCAAGCAGAAGGAGGAGATCGACGAGCCCATCGGCGACGACCTGGACCTGCTGTGCGAGGCGGCCGAGCTGGTCGTCTCCACTCAGTTCGGTTCGACATCCATGCTCCAGCGCAAGCTGCGTGTCGGCTTCGCCAAGGCCGGACGGCTGATGGACCTCATGGAGTCCCGCAACATCGTCGGGCCCAGCGAGGGCTCCAAGGCGCGCGACGTCCTCGTGAAGCGCGACGAGCTGGACGGGGTGTTGGCACTGCTCCGTCCCGAACCCGGCAGCGCGCAGGGAGAAGAGGCGGACACCGACAGCCTCCAAGGGCAAGTCCAAACCACAACTGGCGGAGACCGCCTGCGATGAGCCACTCCCGCTGCTGCGCATACGCCGTGAGCCAGGCACCAGCGCACTGACCCGTCGACCAGCCCGCCCTCACCGGAAGACCCCTCCCCATGGACATCCGCATCACCTCGTTCGGCCATCTCCACGAACCCGCCCCCACCGACGCGCATATCACCCTCGACCTGCACCGCCACTTCCGCGACCCGCACGTCGACCCGAACCTGCGCACCCTGACCGCCCGCGACCGCCGCGCCATCCGGGCCGTGAAGCACACGCCCGGCATCCAGCAGCTGCTCGCCGCCACCCTCACCCAGGCCCAGGCCTACGCCCGCAGCCCCGGAGCCGGAGCACACCCGCTGCACATCGCGATCGGCTGCGCAGACGGCAGGCACCGCGCCGGTGTCACGGCCCACCTGCTGGCCCGACGCCTGCGCCGCCGAGGCCACCAAGTCGCCCTGACCCACCGCGACCTGCACCGGCCCGTCGTCGAACGCGCCCCAGCCTGACGGCTCCCCGCAGCGCCCCAACCCCCGGGGGTTGG
>NZ_RIBZ01000563.1:0-3176 GCF_003721215.1 Streptomyces botrytidirepellens | reverse complement strand
GATGCTGCGAAGTTGGTGGCGGCGCGTGGGCGGTTGATGCAGGAGCTTCCGGCCGGTGGCGCGATGATCGCGGTGCAGGCGTCCGAGGACGAGGTGGCGCCGCTGCTGACCGAGCGGGTGAGCATCGCCGCTGTGAATGGCCCGACGTCCGTGGTCATCGCGGGTGATGAGGACGCCGCTCTGGAGATCGCGGCGGGCTTTGAGGCGCGGGGCCGGAAGACCAAGCGGCTCACGGTCAGCCACGCGTTCCATTCGCCCCGCATGGACGGGATGCTGGAGGCATTCCGCGAGGTTGCGGAGGGGCTGTCGTACGAGGCGCCGCGTATCCCGATCGTGTCGAACCTCACCGGTGATGTCGTCTCCGCCGAGGAGATCACCAGCCCCGACTTCTGGGTGCGCCACGTCCGGGAGGCCGTCCGCTTCCTCGACGGTGTGCGCGCTCTGGAGGCCCAGGGCGTCACCACGTACGTCGAGCTGGGCCCCGACGGCGTGCTCACCGCCATGGCGCAGGACTGCCTCACCGAGGGTGACGCCGCCGTCTGCATTCCTTCTCTGCGCAAGGGGCGCTCCGAGAGCGAGTCGGTGACCACCGCCCTCGCCCGACTGCACGTCGGTGGCCTGGCTCCGGACTGGGCGGCGTACTTCGCGGGCACCGGTGTCCGCCGGGTCGAGCTGCCCACGTATGCCTTCCAGCGCGAGCGGTTCTGGCTGGAGGAGGCGCCGACCGCCCCGGATGCTGCGCCGCGCACTGCCGTTGACGGGCGGTTCTGGGATGTGGTGGAGCGCGGGGATGTGGCCGCCCTGGCTGCGGAGTTGGAGGTGGATCCGGGGCTGTCGTTGGGTGAGGTGCTGCCTGCGCTGTCGTCGTGGCGGCGGCAGAAGTCTGCCCGGGCGACGGCCGATGGTTGGCGTTATGGGGTGTCGTGGCGGCCGGTGACGGATCGGTCGGCCGGGGTGCCGGGTGGTTGTTGGGTGGTGGTGGTTCCGGCTGGTGAGGCCGGGGGCGTGTGGTCTGCCGGTGTGGTGCGGATGCTGGCCGAACGTGGCGTCGACGTGCGTCAGGTCGAGCTGGCGGCCCGGGATGAACGCGGCGCGGTGGCCGAGCAGTTGCGTGCGGCGGTCGTGGGTGGGTCGGTCGCGGGTGTGGTGTCGCTGCTGGCGGTCGAGGGTGACGCCGGTCTGCTGCGTACAGCCGTGCTGACGCAGGCGTTGGGTGATGCGGGGGTGGGTGCGCCGCTGTGGGTGGCGACGCGTGGTGCGGTGTCGGTGGGGCGTTCGGACGGCGCAGTGTGCCCGGACCAGGCGTTGGTGTGGGGCCTGGGTCGGGTGGCGGCGTTGGAGCTGCCGGAGCGTTGGGGCGGGCTGGTTGATCTGCCGGAGTCGGTGGATGAGCGTGCGCTTGCGCGGCTGGCCGGGGTGCTGGCCGGCGCCGGTGCCGGTGGCGAGGACCAGGTCGCGGTGCGCGGGTCCGGGGTCTTCGGGCGTCGGCTGGTCCGGGCCTCGGGGTCCGCGTCGTCGGGTGGTTCGTGGCGGCCCGGTGCGGGGTCGGTGCTGGTCACGGGCGGTACGGGCGCACTGGGCGCACGGGTGGCGCGGTGGCTGGTGGCGAGTGGCGCCGAGCATGTGGTGTTGAGCAGCCGTCGTGGTCTGGAGGCTCCGGGTGCGGCCGAGCTGCGGGATGAGCTGTCGGCGTCGGGTGCCCGGGTGACCGTGGCGGCGTGTGATGTGGCTGATCGGGATGCGCTGGCGGAGTTGCTGGCGTCGCTGCCGGAGGAGCTGCCGCTGACCGCCGTCATCCACACCGCCGGTGTCCTGGACGACGGCGTTGTGGACGGGCTGGACGCCGAGCGCGTGGAGCGGGTGCTGCGCGCCAAGGCCGCGTCCGCGCAGAACCTCCACGAGCTGACCCGCGACCTGGATCTTTCCGCGTTCGTCCTCTTCTCCTCCCTCGCCGCGACGGTCGGCGCGCCCGGCCAGGGCACCTACGCGGCCGCCAACGCCTACCTGGACGCGCTCGCCGAGCGGCGGCGCGCCGAGGGCTTGCCCGCCACGTCGATCGCCTGGGGCCCCTGGGCCGATGGCGGCATGGCCGCCGACGACGCGCTGGAGCGGCGCATGCGCCGCGACGGAGTGCCGCCGATGGCGCCCGAGCTGGCGCTGACGGCGCTTCAGCAGGCGCTCGACCACGGTGACACGTCCGTGACGGTCGCGGACATCGACTGGGACCGTTTCCTCGAGGAGTTCACTGCCGTACGGCCCAGTGGGCTGTTCGGCGAGCTGCCCGCCGCGCGGCCCGCACCGGTGGCCGCCGAACGCCCGACCGCCACCGGGGCCGGAACCGGCACGCTGGCGGAGCGGCTGTCCGGACTGACCGGGACCGAGCGCGCCCAGGCGGTGCTGGAGCTGGTCCGTACGCAGGTCGCGGCGGTGCTCGGACACGACGGGGCCGAGGCGGTCGTGGCAGGGCGGGCCTTCAAGGAGCTGGGCTTCGACTCGCTCACCGCCGTCGAACTCCGCAACCGGCTGAACGCCGCCACCGGTCTACGGCTCCCCGCCACCCTCATCTACGACTACCCCAACGCCACCGCGCTGGCCGACCACCTGCGGACGGAACTGCTGGGCGCCGACGCGACGACGACCGGCGGCACCGCCACGCCGCAGCTCGCGGTGGCCGACGATCCGATCGCGATCGTGGCGATGAGCTGCCGTTTCCCGGGCGGGGTGCGGACGCCGGAGGAGCTGTGGCAGCTGCTCACGGCGGGCGAGGACGCGATAGCCGATTTCCCGGCCGACCGTGGCTGGGACCTGGCGGGGCTGTACGACCCGGACCCGGACCGTCAGGGCACCTCGTACGCCCGCGAGGGCGGTTTCCTCTACGACGTCGCGGACTTCGACGCGTCGTTCTTCGGGATTTCGCCGCGTGAGGCCCTCGCGATGGATCCGCAGCAGCGGTTGCTGCTGGAGACGTCGTGGGAGGCGTTCGAGCGGGCGGGCATCGACCCGACGACGCTGCGTGGTCAGCAGGTCGGCGTCTTCGCGGGTACCAACGGCCAGGACTACCTGTCGCTGCTGATGGCGGCGCCCGAGGGACTTGAAGGCCACCTGGGCACGGGCAACGCGGCGAGCGTGGTGTCCGGGCGGATCTCGTACACCTTCGGGCTCGAGGGCCCGGCGGT
>NZ_RIBZ01000559.1:0-3166 GCF_003721215.1 Streptomyces botrytidirepellens | reverse complement strand
GCCGCCATACGGCGGGGCCCGGCCCGTGACGCGAAGAATTCACCCGGCGGCGGCGACGCGCACGGCGCGCTGGAGCTCCGCCTCGCGGCGCCGGCGGCGGGCCAGCACCACCCGGCGCTCGGCCGCGGTCAGCCCGCCCCACACCCCGTACGGCTCGGGCTGGAGCAGCGCGTGCTCCCGGCACTCGACCATGACCGGGCAGCGCGCACAGACGCGCTTGGCGGCCTCTTCCCGCGACAGCCTGGCAGCCGTGGGCTCCTTGGAGGGGGCGAAGAACAGCCCGGCCTCGTCCCGGCGGCACACCGCCTCCGAGTGCCAGGGTCCGGCCTGATCCCGAGCGGGGGTGCGCTGCGGGGGCACGGCGGCGTCCAGCAGGGGCTGATGCGGTTGCAGCACGGTCTACTCCTGACGACGGCTCCGGTGTTCACCCTTGCCCGCCTCCCGCCGTACGGCCCCCATGTGCACCCCCATCAGCCGTACGAGAGACGATGCACCAAGCCTTACCCGCTGTGCGCACGCTTATGCACACGGTTGTCCCGACTGGAAATTCCGTATGCACAGCGGCTGTTCAGCCCTTATGACCTCAGGTTCTTCACACGTTTCCCGCGCTTCGGCTTGGCCTCGACCCCGCCGAAGAGCGCGAATCCGCTGACCCGGATCACCGGCGCGTCGGGGTCCGGGGCCTCGTGCTCCGCGACGTCCACGCCGCCGAACACGCCGGAGCCCGAACCGTGCAGCGAGACGTTCTCCGGGACCTTGATCTCCACCCCGCCGAACACCGCCCACGCCTGGATGACGATCTCCCGCTGCTCGAAGACCGCCTCGGTGAGGTCGATCTCGACGCCGCCGAAGACCGCGAAGGCGTGCGTACGGCGGCGGGGCCGCCAGCGGCCCTTGCGCACGGCGCCGCCGAAGACCGCGACCAGGTTCTCGGGGTCCCCGGCCGGGCCGGACGCCGCGTCGGACGGCAGGCCCGCCGCGGCGCGGGCCGGGCCCGTGGGCACGTCCCGGACCAGGGGCTCCAGCTCGCCGCGGGTCTTGGCGCGGTAGACCGCGTCGATCCGCTCGGCGTGCTCCTCGGGGTCGAGCCGCCCCTCGGCGAGGGCCTCCCGCAGGATGTCCGCGATCCGGTCGCGATCCGCGTCGGACGCGCGGATCTCCGCCTCCGCGACGGGCGCCGGGGCGGGCGCCGGAGCGGGGGCGGACTTGGTCAGGGGGACCGGCTGCTGCGACTGCTGCTCATCCACGCCCGACAGAGTACCCAGTCGCGATAGATCGCGACTAGGGGTGTGCGGCATCGCGATATGCGGTGGCACGGTACGCGGCGGGCTCCACTGAGCCTTACCTCACACGCTCCGGCTCCCCCGCCCCGTTCTAGGCTTATGCACGCGCTGTCGACGAAGTCAGCCGTAGCCCCCGTCGAGTAAGGAACGGCCGCGATGCCAGAGTTTGCCTATTCGGACCTGCTGCCCCTGGGAGAAGACCGGACTCCGTACCGTCTGGTGACCTCCGAGGGCGTGAGCACCTTCGAGGCCGACGGGCGCACCTTCCTCAAGGTCGAGCCGGAGGCGCTGCGCGAGCTCGCGGCCGAGGCGATGCACGACATTTCGCACTATCTGCGCCCCGACCACCTCGCCCAGCTGCGCCGCATCCTCGACGACCCCGAGGCCAGCCCGAACGACCGCTTCGTGGCGCTGGACCTGCTGAAGAACGCGAACATCGCGGCGGCCGGGGTGCTGCCGATGTGCCAGGACACCGGCACCGCCATCGTCATGGGCAAGCGCGGCCAGAACGTGCTGACGGAAGGCGGCGACGAGGAGGCCCTGTCGCGCGGCGTCTACGACGCGTACACCAAGCTCAACCTGCGCTACTCCCAGATGGCCCCGCTGACCATGTGGGACGAGAAGAACACCGGCTCCAACCTGCCCGCGCAGATCGAGCTGTACGCGACCGACGGCGGCGCCTACAAGTTCCTCTTCATGGCCAAGGGCGGCGGCTCGGCGAACAAGTCCTTCCTCTACCAGGAGACGAAGGCGGTGCTGAACGAGGCATCGATGATGAAGTTCCTGGAGGAGAAGATCCGCTCGCTGGGCACCTCCGCCTGCCCGCCGTACCACCTGGCGATCGTGGTCGGCGGCACCAGCGCCGAGTACGCGCTGAAGACCGCGAAGTACGCCTCCGCGCACTACCTGGACGAGCTGCCCTCTTCAGGCTCCCCGACCGGGCACGGCTTCCGGGACCAGGAGCTGGAGGAGAAGGTCTTCGAGCTGACGCAGAAGATCGGGATCGGGGCGCAGTTCGGCGGCAAGTACTTCTGCCACGACGTACGGGTCGTCCGGTTGCCGCGGCACGGCGCGTCCTGCCCGGTCGCGATCGCCGTCTCCTGCTCGGCCGACCGCCAGGCGCTCGCGAAGATCACTCCGGAGGGCGTCTTCCTGGAGCAGCTGGAGACCGACCCGGCGCGCTTCCTCCCGGACACCACCGAGGAGGAGCTGACCAAGGGCGCGGGCCCGGACCTGGACGCGGTCGCCGTCGACCTCAACCGGCCGATGGACGAGGTCCTGGCCGAGCTGACCAAGCACCCGGTCAAGACCCGGCTCTCGCTGACCGGCACGCTGGTCGTCGCCCGTGACATCGCGCACGCGAAGATCAAGGAGCGGCTGGACGCGGGCGAGGAGATGCCGGAGTACCTGAAGAACCACCCGGTGTACTACGCGGGCCCGGCCAAGACCCCCGAGGGGTACGCTTCCGGTTCGTTCGGCCCGACCACGGCGGGCCGGATGGACGCGTACGTCGAGCAGTTCCAGGCGGCCGGGGGCTCGAAGGTCATGCTGGCCAAGGGCAACCGCTCCCAGCAGGTGACGGACGCGTGTGCCGCGCACGGCGGCTTCTACCTGGGCTCGATCGGCGGCCCGGCGGCGCGGCTGGCGCAGGACTGCATCAAGAAGGTCGAGGTCCTGGAGTACGAGGAGCTCGGCATGGAGGCGGTCTGGAAGATCGAGGTCGAGGACTTCCCGGCGTTCATCGTGGTGGACGACAAGGGGAACGACTTCTTCACCGACCCCGGTCCGGCCCAGCCGTTCGTGAGCACCATCCCGGTCCGGCCCGGCGCCTGACCCGTACGCAGCCCGACGGCCCCGGCCGCGCCCCGTTCACCACGGGGGCG
>NZ_RIBZ01000561.1:0-3127 GCF_003721215.1 Streptomyces botrytidirepellens | reverse complement strand
GGGCCACTGCTCAGCAGTGGCCCCGGCCCTTGTGCGTCAGTACTGCCGTGAAGGTCAGGCAGACTTACGGCTCGTGTCGCGCGGATGCACGGCGATGTTCATGGCGCCCGACCGAAGGATCGCCAGCCGCTCGGCCAGCACCTCCTCCAGCTCTTCACGGGTACGCCGCTCCATGAGCATGTCCCAGTGCGTGCGCGCGGGCTTGCCCTTCTTCTCCTCAGGTCCCTCGCCGTCCACCAGGAGTGCCATGGCGCCGCACGCCTTACACTCCCACTCCGGCGGAATCTCCGCCTCCACCGAGAACGGCATCTCGAATCGGTGTCCGTTCTGGCATGCGTACTCCACCGCCTGGCGCGGGGCCAGATCGATGCCGCGGTCGGTCTCGTAGCTGGTCACCACGAGTCGCGTGCCGCGAAGAGCTCGCTCACTCATGAATCGTGCCTCCCGGGCTTCTCGCCCACAGGACAGGTGTCGCTGTCGTCGTCATCCGGTCAACGTCCGGTCGGCGGTGAAGATTCCCGTACTGGGACATGCGTCGCCCGTCGTGCCGCCCCGTTGTTCTACCCACAGGCGCCCGGTTTGTCACATCTGGCAGCAGATGTCACCCAGCGTTTCTCATGCTTCAGCGCGCAGTAACGGTCCGCCTGGTGGGCCAAGGGCGTACACTACCGCTCCACGCACGCGAGGGCTAAATCAGGTCACGGATCGGACTCCGTGGACCGCCCTGCGCGACCACCGGTGAACTCTCCGTCGTCCCCTCGGGAGCGTCTCCGGTCGCGTCTCCGGTGGCTGAGGGTATCGCGAACAGGCCCAGGAAGTACTGCGAAAGCGGCCCGATGGCCAGCGCGTACAGAACCGTGCCCACCCCCACCGAGCCGCCCAGCGCGAACCCCGTGGCCAGCACCGCCACCTCGATCCCGGTCCGCACCAGCCGGACCGACCGGCCGGTGCGCTGGTGCAGCCCCGTCATCAGGCCGTCCCGCGGCCCCGGCCCGAACCGCGCCGAGATGTACAGCCCGGTGGCCGCGCCGCCCACCACGATCGAGGCCAGCAGCAGGGGGATGCGCAGCGCCGGCGCGTCCGGCTGCGGGACGAGCCACAGGGTGGCGTCCACCGTGACCCCGATCACCATCACGTTCGACACCGTGCCGAGCCCCGGCCGCTGCCGCAGCGGAATCCACAGCAGGAGCACGGCGGCCCCGACGATGATCGTCACCGTGCCGAACGACAGCGGGGTGCGCTTGACGATCCCCTGATGGAACACGTCCCAAGGATCGAGCCCCAGCGCGGCGCGCACCTGGAGCCCCATGCCCACGCCGTACAGCACGAGCCCGCCGTAGAGCTGGACGAGACGACGGGCGAGACGGGATCCCCCTGAGGGTTCCTTGGACACGATGTACTCCTGTGGTGAGTGGCCACTTCTGGGTGGACTGGTGCCATTGGCCGGTGACATGTCACTCTGATGCCTGGAACCAGTCCAGTTCCATGGCCAATCCGGGAAAGGTGGACCGCATTCGATGAGTCCGTGGACCTCCGCGGTGGGGGCACCTCAACTGGCCCGCCTCCTCGGCTCCCAGCACACCCGCGAGGCGACGGTGGAGAGCCCCGTCGCGTCGCTCAACGGCGGCCGCCGCGTCCCCGCCTACCGCGCGCTCGCCGACGGCGTACGGCTGCTCCTGCTGGAGGGCCGGGTCCCGGTCGCGGCCCGCCTGCCCGCCGAGCGCGAACTCGCCGCGGCGCTCGCCGTCAGCCGCACCACCGTCGCCGCCGCCTACGAGGCGCTGCGGGGCGAGGGGTTCCTGGAGTCGCGGCGCGGCGCGGGCAGCTGGACCGCCATGCCCGCCGGGAGCCCGCTGCCCACCCGCGGACTCGACCCGCTGCCCCCGGAGGCCGCCGCCTCCGTGATCGACCTCGGCTGCGCCGCGCTCCCCGCCCCCGAGCCCTGGCTGACCCGCGCGACGCGCGGCGCCCTGGAGGAGCTGCCGCCGTACGCCCACACCCACGGCGACTACCCCGCGGGCCTGCCCGTCCTGCGCCAGGCGCTCGCCGACCGCTATACCGCCCGCGGCGTACCGACCATGCCCGAACAGATCATGGTCACCACCGGTGCCATGGGCGCCGTCGCCGCCACCTGCCGGCTCATGGTCCGCCCCGGTGAGCGCGTCGCCGTCGACTCGCCCAGCTACGCCAATGTGCTCCAGCTGATGCGGGAGGCGGGCGCCCGGCTGGTGCCCGTCGCGATGGCCGACCGGCTCGCGGGCTGGGACATCCCGGCCTGGCGCCAGGTCCTCGGCGCCGCCGCCCCCCGCATGGCCTACGTCGTCGCGGACTTCCACAACCCCACCGGCGCCCTCGCCACCGAGGAACAGCGCCGCGGCCTCGTCGACGCCGCCCGCGCGGCCGGGACGGTCCTGATCGCCGACGAGACCATGTCCGAACTGCGGCTGGACGACGACGTCGAGCTGCCCCGCCCGGTCTCCGCCTTCGACCCGGCGGGCAGCACCGTCATCACCGTCGGCTCCGCGAGCAAGTCCTTCTGGGCCGGGCTGCGCATCGGCTGGGTCCGGGCCGCCCCCGACGTCATCCGCAGCCTGGTCGCCGCCCGCGCCTACGCCGACCTGGGCACGCCCGTGATCGAACAGCTCGCCGTCGCCTGGCTGTTGAACACCGGCGGCTGGGAGGAGGCCATCGAGGTCCGCCGCGCGCTCGCCCGCGACAACCGGGACGCGCTCGTGGCCGCCGTACGACGCCACCTCCCCGACTGGGAGTTCACCGTCCCGTACGGCGGCCTCACCCTCTGGGCCCGCACCGGCGGCCTCTCCGGCTCCCGCATCGCGGAGGCCGGGGCCCGGCTGGGCGTCCGCGTCCCCTCGGGCCCGCGCTTCGGCGTGGACGGCGCCTTCGAGGGCTACGTCCGGCTCCCGTTCACGGTGGCGGGCGCGGTGGCCGACAAGGCCGCCGAGCGCCTGGCGGCGGCCGCGGACCTGGTGGCGACGGGTGCCACGGTGGAGGCGGAGACCCCGCGCACCTGGGTGGCCTGACCCGCCCCGGCCGCACCCGCGCCCGGCCGACCCGCCCCACCCCTGCGGGGCGCGGGGTCACGTGCTCGTGGCCGCCACCCGCTCCC
>NZ_RIBZ01000555.1:0-3117 GCF_003721215.1 Streptomyces botrytidirepellens | reverse complement strand
GGGGGCGGTGGAAGTGCCGTACGGCCTCCACCGCCCCCGGCGGCTGTGTAACGGGTCCTGCCGACCACCCTACGTCTGGGTCTCCTGGTCGCGGGTCTCCCCGTCGCGGGACTCCTCGCCGCGGCGCAGCCCCGGCTTCAGCTCCTTGAGCCGGCCCAGCAGACCGTTGACGAACGACGGCGAGTCGTCGGTGGAGAACTCCTTGGCGAGCTGCACCGCCTCGTCGATCACCACGGCGTCCGGAGTCGCGTCCTCCCACACCAGCTCATAGGCGCCGAGCCGCAGGATGTTCCGGTCGACGACCGGCATCCGGTCCAGCGTCCAGCCCACCGCGTAGGTGGCGAGCAGCTCGTCGATCCGGGCGGTGTGGGCCGCGTACCCCTCGACGAGCTGCATCGTGTATTCGCTGACCGGCGGCTGCCGGTCGTCGGTCCGGGCGTGCCGTATCCAGTCCGCGAGGACGGTCTGCACGGAGCTGCCACGCTGGTCGGCCTCGAAAAGGATCTGAAAGGCACGCTTACGGGCCTTGTTGCGGGCAGCCACGGTTAGTTGTTCACCCGACCGAGGTACTCACCGGAACGGGTGTCGACCTTGATCTTTTCACCGGTGGTGATGAACAGCGGGACGCCGATCTCGTAGCCGGTCTCGAGCTTGGCGGGCTTGGAGCCACCGGTCGAGCGGTCACCCTGGACGCCCGGCTCGGTGTACTCGATCACCAGCTCGACGGCGGCGGGCAGCTCGACATACAGAGGGTTGCCCTCGTACATCGCCACGACCGCCTCGAAACCCTCGAGCAGAAACCGGGCGTTGTCGCCGACGACCTCGGGGGTGACGTAAATCTGGTCGAACGTGTCCATGTCCATGAACACGAAGCTCTCGCCGTCCTTGTACGAGAACTGCATGCCGCGCTTGTCGACATTGGCCGTCTCGACCTTCACGCCGGCGTTGAAGGTCTTGTCGACCACCTTGCCGGACAGCACGTTCTTGAGCTTGGTGCGCACGAAAGCAGGGCCCTTGCCGGGCTTGACGTGCTGGAACTCGACGACGGACCAGAGCTGGCCGCCTTCGAGCTTGAGCACCATGCCGTTCTTGAGGTCGTTCGTGGATGCCACGGTTGCGGGATCTCCTGGACTACAGCTGGTGGAGACCAGAAAGCAGCGGTGCGCCGTTATCAGCCAGGGCAGCCAGCGGAAAACTGTCAGCCAGAACTACAGCGCGAGCAGCTCTTTGGTCGTGATGGTGAGTAGCTCGGGTCCGCCGTCCGCCTCGGGGCGGACGACGAGCGTGTCGTCGATCCGGACACCGCCCCGTCCCGGGAGGTGGACCCCCGGTTCGACGGTGACCGGCACACAAGCGTCCAGTTTACCCATGGCCGACGGCGAGAGCCGAGGGTCCTCGTCGATTTCAAGGCCCACGCCGTGTCCGGTACGCGTCTCCAGCCCCTCCCCGTACCCCGCGGCGTCCAGCACCTGACGGGTCACCCGGTCCACGTCCCGGTACGCCACGCCCGGCAGCAGCGCCTCCCGCCCGGCCCGCTGAGCGGCGAAGACGACGTCGTACAGCTCGACCTGCCAGTCCGCGGGCGAGGGGCCGATGACGAACGTACGGCCCACCTGGCAGCGGTACCCGCGGTAGTCGGCGCCGAGGCAGATGGTGAGGAAATCACCCTCCTCCACCCGCCGGTCGGTGGGCAGATGCCCGGCCCGGCCCGCGTGCGGCCCCGCGGCGACCACGGTGGGGAACGCCGGTCCGTCCGCCCCGTGGTCCACCAGCCGTCGCTCCAGCTCCAGCGCGAGATGACGCTCGGTGCGGCCCACCAGGATCGACTCCAGCAGCTCACCGAGCGCCTGGTCGGCCAGCTCCCCGGCGATCCGCATGCAGGAGATCTCCTCGTCGTCCTTGACGATCCGCAGCTGCTCGACGGCCCGGCCCAGGTCGGCGAGGCGCAGCCGCGGCGCGGCGGAGCCGACCGCCCGGTGGCGGGCCACGGTCAGATGGTGCTCCTCGACGGCCAGCGACTCGGCGCCGTCCGCCGCCGCCAGGTCGGCGGCGGCCACGGCCGGGTCGCCGTCCGGCCCGGACAGCACGAGCAGCCGCAGATCCTCCGGATGCGGCCCCGCACCCGGCCCCCATGACGACGCCTCGGGCGCCACCAGGACGTCCTGGACGGGCCCGAGGAGCAGGGTGGCGCCCGGGGGCGCGTCGCCGCACAGATAGCGCACGTTGGCGGGCCGGGAGACCAGGGCGGCCTCGCTTCCGGCCGCCGAGTACTGGTCGTGCAGGCGGGCACGTCGGGCCGCGTACACCTGGGACATGCCCCGAGCGTACGCACTGCGACCCGCCCCGGCCGTTCGGACGGGTCCGGATGGGGGCCCGTCCCCTGAAGCTCTCAGAAGGTGGGCGGGCTCGCGATGGAGCGGGCCACCACCTCGTCCAGCATGCGGGCGGTGGTCTCCACGTCGTACGTCGAGTTGTCGATGATCGGCAGCCCGGAGCCGTACCACCCGGCCATCCGGCCGTGGATGCGGGCGACCTCTTCGTCGCTGAGGCGGCGGTTGCCGCTGCGGGCCGCGTTCCGCTCCAGGACGATTTCCAGGCCGGGCAGCACCACGACGGGGAGGAGGCCGGGGCCGACGTGCCGCTTCCAGCCGCCGAGGCCGACGACGGGGCGGTCCGGGAAGACGGCGTCGTCCAGGATGCAGGAGATGCCGTTGGCGAGGAAGTTGCGGGCGGCGAAGCCGCAGGTGCGGCGGGCGAGACGATACTGCGCCTCGGAGTTCTCGTTCCAGCCCGACTGGGGGTTGGCGAAGCCCGACCTGACCCATTCGCGGACGTCGTCCAGGCTGATGTGGGCGGTCGGGACCCGGCGGCGGTCGGCCCAGTAGCGGGCGACGGTGGTCTTGCCCGCTCCGGCCGGTCCGATGAGCAGCACGGCGACGGCGGCCTGCGAGGCGTCGGCCATCGCCGGGTCGGCGGGCGGGTGCGGCAGCGGGACGGGCCCGCCGGGCGGGAGCTGGATGTGGCCGGTGGTGCCGGGGTGCTCGACGGGCGGCTGCGGGGTGGGGTGCCCGGTCTGCGGATGGCCCGCCACCGGAGGGGCGGGCGCGGGCGGTGCGG
>NZ_RIBZ01000554.1:0-3092 GCF_003721215.1 Streptomyces botrytidirepellens | reverse complement strand
CGCGGGGAGCTCGTCGAGGGCCGGACAGACGGTGTGCAGCACGGGCAGCCCGGCCGCGAGGGCTTCCAGCGCGGCGAGCCCGAACGCCTCCTCGGCGGACGGCGAGACCAGGACGTCCATGGCGGCCAGCAGCCCGGGCAGTCCGGCGGGCCGGTCGTCGGGCGGGGCCACGGCCCCGTCCCGCTCCCCCAGCAGCCGGATCCGGTCGGCCGCGCCCAGCCGGGCGGCCAGGTCCTCCAGGGCGGGGCGCTCGGGCCCCTCGCCGACCAGCAGCAGCCGGGCCCCGGGTACGGCGGCGACGGCCCGCACCGCCACCTCGAACCGCTTGGCCGCCACCAGCCGTCCCACCGCACCGACGACGAAGGCGTGGTCGGGGATGGCCAGGCGGGCGCGGGCGGCGGCGCGGGCGGCGGGGGCGAAGCGGAAGTGACGGGCGTCGATGCCGTTGGGCACCAGATGGATCCGGTGGTTGGGCACGCCCCAGTCGCGCAGCCGGTCGGCGACGGCGGCCGAGACGGCGACGGTCGCCGAGCCCAGCCGCTCGGCGGCCAGGTAGCGGGCGCGGACGGCGGGGCTCAGGGGGCGGCCGTCGAGGCTGCCCGCGCCCAGGGCGTGTTCGGTGGCGATCACGGCCCGTACGCCCGCCAGCCGGGCGGCGATCCGGCCCAGGACGCAGGCCCGGTAGAGGTGGGTGTGCACCACGTCGTAGCCGCCGGAGCGGATGGTGCGCACCAGGGCGGGCAGCGCCCGCAGCTCGCCCGCGCGGCCGTCCAGGGGCAGATGGGTGACCGGGATGCCGTCGGCGCGGATGCCGTGGGCGGTTCTGCCCGGTGCGGCGAGGGCGACCACGTCGCAGCGCACCGGCACATGGCGCAGCAGCAGCCGCAGTTGCTGTTCGGCGCCGCCCGCGCCGAGGCGGGAGATGATGTGCAGAACTCTCATCGGGCGACCCCGCCCCATCCTCCGTCGTTCCGCCGTCGTTTCGCGTGGCGTCCGTCTTTCACGCGATATCCGACCTTGCCAGAGGGCGGGATGTAAATCACGTAAGACGCGCGCTGATGGGCCGTCAGGGTGGCGCTTTCGCAGCGTATCGCCAAAGGCGCGCCGAAAATCCGATGTGCGCAATACCGCCACATCCGATTGTTACCTTCTCATCTCGCGCGATGACATGACGAATGTGGTCCGTCCGGGTCATCGCGGCGCGACATCCGGTTTCCAGACAGCCCGCGGGAGCGCCCATGTCTGCACAGACCCCCGTCAGAAATTCGAGAAACGCACGAGATCCGCGTCGTGGAGTCGCCCCCGCCGCCGCGCGCACCGCCGGGCACGCCGCCGCACCCCCGCATGCGCGCCCCGCCCCGGATGGCGTGCGCCCCCGCCCGGCCGCGGTGTACGAGTACAAGCGGTACAGCGAGCTGGCGGGCCCGCTGACGGAACCGCCCGCCGACCACCCGTACCGGGTGCGCAGCCGCAGCCTGCTGGCGCAGGAGCCGCACCGGTTCCGGGCGGCGCTGCTGCTGTGCGGGGCGCCGGTGTGCTCGGCGGTGCTGCTGTTCTGGCTGCTGCGGCCGGACCACTGGGCGGCGCGCAGCCATGTGACGGCGTGGGAGACGGCGGCGGATGTCGCGATGCTGGTCTCGATCGCGCTGATCGAGACGTTCCGGCTCGTCACGGTCATCTCCAACGCGCACGCGACGCTGGTGGCCCGGGATCCGGTGCCGGTGACCGCCGAGCGCGGCACCCGGGTGGCGTTCCTGACCAGTTTCGTGCCCGGCAAGGAGCCGATCGCGATGGTCCGGGCCACGCTGGAGGGTGCGGTGCGCATCCGGCACCAGGGGACGCTGGACGTCTGGCTGCTGGACGAGGGGGACGACCCGGAGGTCAAGGAGCTGTGCGCGCGGCTGGGCGTACGGCACTTCTCCCGCAAGGGCGTCGAGAAGTGGAATCAGCCGAAGGGCACTTTCCGGGCGAGGACGAAACACGGGAATTACAACGCCTGGCTGGACGCGCACGGGGACGCTTATGAATTCATGGCGTGCGTGGACACCGACCATGTGCCGCTGCCCAACTTCCTGGAGCGCATGCTGGGTTACTTCCGCGATCCGGATGTCTCCTTCGTGGTGGGGCCGCAGGTGTACGGAAACTACGACACCGCCGTGACCAAGGCCGCCGAAAGCCAGCAGTTCCTGTTCCACGCGCTGATCCAGCGGGCCGGGAACGCGTACGGCAGCCCGATGTTCGTGGGCACCAACAACGCGGTGCGGATCAGCGCGCTGCGCAGCATCGGCGGGCTGTACGACTCGATCACCGAGGACATGGCCACCGGCTTCGAGCTGCACCGCCACCGCAACCCGGCCACCGGCAAGAAGTGGCGCTCGGTGTACACCCCGGACGTGCTGGCGGTCGGCGAGGGACCCAGCTCCTGGACCGACTTCTTCACCCAGCAGATGCGGTGGAGCCGGGGCACCTACGAGACGGTGCTCAAGCAGTTCTGGAAGGCCCCGTTCACGCTGTCCCCCGGCAAGCTGCTCAACTACACGCTGCTGATCACGTACTACCCGATGACCGCGGTCAACTGGGTGCTCTCGGCGCTGTCCTGCACGCTGTTCCTGATGCTGGGCGCGGCCGGGCTCGACATCCCGGCCGAGCTGTGGATGATGCTCTACAGCGACGCCGCCATGCTCCAGATCGGGCTGTACATCTGGAACCGCCGCCACAACGTCTCCCCGCACGAGCCCGAGGGGTCGGGCGGGCTCGCCGGGATGCTGCTCTCCGCCCTGTCCGCGCCGATCTACGTCAAGTCGCTGTTCGACGCGGCGCTGCGGCGCAAGAGCCGGTTCGTGGTCACGCCCAAGGGCGATTCGTCCAGCCCGGACCGGCTCTCCACGTTCCGCATCCACCTGCTGTGGGGCGGGCTCTTCGGCACCTCGCTCGCGGCCTCGTTCTCCCTGGGGCACACCCACGCGGCGATGCGGACGTGGGCCGTCCTCGCGCTCGCGCTGTGCCTGGCGCCGGTGGTCATCTGGTACGGCGGGGTGGTGCGGGGCCGGCGCCGCCCGGTGGCGGCGCCGGCCGTACCGACCGCGCGTGCG
>NZ_RIBZ01000560.1:0-3090 GCF_003721215.1 Streptomyces botrytidirepellens | reverse complement strand
CGCCCGAGGGCGCCGGGGGCCGGCCCTGAAGCTCCTACGCGCCGTCGGGGTCCGCGCGGTCGAGGGCGGGGCGGGGGCCCGGGTCCGCCTCCAGCAGCAGGTGGTCGGCCGCCGTCGTGTCCGTCACCAGGCTGGTGACCAGCCCCGACCGCAGCACCGCGCCGATCGCCTCCGCCTTGCGGCGGCCGCCCGCGATCGCCACCACCTCGGGGATCCGGCGCAGCCGGTCGGCCTCCACCGTGATGCAGCGCTCGCCCAGGTCGCGGCCGATGCGGCGGCCCTCGGCGTCGAAGAGGTGGGCCGACATCTCGGCGGCGGCGCCGAGGCTCTCGTAGTGGGCCCGCTCCTCCTCGGTGAGCATGTCGTACACCGTGGAGATCCCGGCCTCCCAGGAGCCGATGGACACGCACGCCACGGTGACCTTGTCGAAGTACTCGAAGGCCCGGGCGATCCCGGTCTGCCCGCGCAGCGCGTCGGCCGTCGCGGTGTCCGGCAGCAGCATCGGCGCGTAGATCGGGTGGGCCTCGCCGCCGGAGACGGCGGCGGCGCGCCGGACCGCCTCGACCGAGCCGCGCTCGGCCGTGCCCGCGTCGTACACGCCGGTGAGCTGGACGACGGTGCAGGGGGGCAGCCGGTGCAGCGCCGCGGCCATGTGGATGGTCGAACGGCCCCAGGCCAGCCCGAGCACATCGCCCTCGTTCACCAGCTCGCCGAGCAGGTCCGCGGCGACCTCGCCCAGGTTCTCCGGGTCCGGGGTGTCGGCCTCGAGGTCGGCCGGGGACTCGACGACGACGGCGTGGCGCAGCCCGTAGCGGGCGCGCAGCGCGTCGGAGCGCTCCGCGTCGAGTTCGGCGGGAACCCGGATCTCGATCCGCACCAGGTCGCGTTCGAGCGCGGTCTCCAGCACGCGCGCGACCTTGAAGCGGCTGACCCCGAACTCCTCGGCAATCTGGATCTTGGACTTGCCCTCGAGGTAGAAGCGGCGCGCCATGGCCGCCGCCTGCACCAGTTCGGCGGGTCCCATCCGCGTGGCTGAACGGCCCGTCGACACCGCGGTCTCCTTACTTGTCAATGTTCCGGTCTCACCGTTCATCCTGTCAGAAACGGTGGAGTTGGTTCGCGCTTTACCGTGACGTTCACCGACCGGCAGCTTGGTGGCCGCACAGTCCGGTGGTGCCCGTCGCGTTCTCGGCCAGGGCGCGCAGCTCGCGCACGGCCTTGTCGGGGTCCTCGGCCCCGTAGACCGCGGAGCCCGCCACGAACACGTCGGCGCCCGCCTCCGCGCACCGCTCGATGGTCGAGGCGGACACCCCGCCGTCCACCTGGAGCCACATCTCCAGGCCGTGCCGGGAGATCAGCTCCCGGGTGCGGCGGATCTTGGGCAGCATGATGTCGAGGAACGCCTGCCCGCCGAAGCCGGGCTCCACGGTCATCACCAGCAGCATGTCCAGCTCGGGCAGCAGGTCCTCGTACGGCTCGATGGGGGTCGCGGGCTTGAGCGCCATCGCCGCCCGCGCGCCCTTGGCGCGGATCTCGCGCGCCAGCCGTACGGGCGCGGCCGCGGCCTCCACGTGGAAGGTGACCGAGCCCGCCCCCGCCTCCACGTAGGCCGGGGCCCAGCGGTCCGGGTCCTCGATCATGAGGTGGCAGTCCAGGGGCGTGTCCGTCGCCTTGCCCAGCGCCTCCACCACCGGCACGCCGAGGGTCAGATTGGGCACGAAGTGGTTGTCCATGACGTCGACATGGAGCCAGTCGGCACCCTCGACGGCCTTGGCTTCGTCCGCCAGGCGCGAGAAGTCCGCGGACAGGATGCTGGGATTGATCTGCACGGCCATGGGACCAGCCTGCCACGCCCGCCGCCGGGCCATGGACCCGGGATGATCACGATACGGCCGCCGCCCCCGTCGCCCGCCCCTTTGGCCCGCCCCGGTTGCCGCCGCGCGGGAGCCGCGATGGGGTGATCGAAACCCTGGATCTCCGTCGAAACCCTGGATCTCCGAGGCAACCCGCACTGTCGGTTGTGGGTCATGAGGGGTGAGTGACCAGGGATGCCCGTGTGACGGGCGGGAACACGTAAGGACAGAGGCAACCGACCATGACGCGACAGCGAATACGCCCGCGGCCCCGCGCCGCACTCTCCGTGGCGCTGGCCGCCGGACTCCTCGCCCCGGCGCTCGCCGGTGCGGAGACGGCCACGGCCGCGACCCCGCGGACGGCCGCGACCCCGCGGGCGGTCTGCACCTCGGACCGGGCGGGTCAGGCCGCCGCGCTGGCCCGGGACATCGGCGCGGCGCTGCACGGCCGGTCCGCGACCACCGCGGTCAGTCTGCGCGTCCCCGCCACCCACACCCGCTGCACGCTGCGCGCGGACCGGCCGTTCGACTCCGCGAGCGTGGTGAAGGTGACGGTGCTGGCCACGCTGTTGTGGGACGCCGGGAAGCACGACCGCGAGCTGACCCGGCGCGAGACCCGGCTCGCCACCGCCATGATCACGAAGTCGGACAACGACGCCACCAGCGCGCTGTGGCGGCAGCTCAAGGCGGCCAAGGTGAAGGCGTTCCTGCGGGCCGCCGGGATGACCAGGACCGTGCCCGGCAGCGGCGGCTACTGGGGGCTCACCCAGATCACCGCGAACGACGAGGAGAAGCTGCTGGAGCGGGTGACCCGCCCCAACGCGGTGCTCGACGAGGACTCCCGTGCGTACATCCGCAAGCTGATGCGCGAGGTCGTCCCGTCCCAGCGCTGGGGCACCCCGGCGGGCGCGCCGCGCGGGACCACGATCCAGGTGAAGAACGGCTGGCTGTCCCGCGCCACGCACGGCTGGCGGGTGCACAGCATCGGCGCGTTCACCGGGCACGGCCGGGACTACACGCTCACGGTGCTCACCCAGGACAACGCCCGCATGAAGGACGGGGTCGCCGCGATCCAGGCGGTGGCGCGCGCGGTCCACAAGGACCTCAACCCGAAGGCGGGGACGGCGAAGCCGTACACCCCGACCCGCGCCCCGCAGGAGGCGATGCCCGCCGTCCCGTAGCGAGGTGCGGCGGATACGGGACCGCCCCGGCCGGGCGCGAGCACCGGCCGGGGCGG
>NZ_RIBZ01000556.1:0-3068 GCF_003721215.1 Streptomyces botrytidirepellens | reverse complement strand
GGGCGGAGGCTCGGGGGCGGGGGCGTGCGCCGCGCGCGGGGGTCGGCTCCGGTGCGCGGGGGCGCAGGCCGGGGCGGGGCCGGGGGCGTGGCTAGATGGCCATGCCGTACACGATCGTGAAGAGCGTGCCCAGCGAGCCGATGATGAACACACCGGTCAGCCCTGCGACGATCAGTCCCTTGCCCTGCTCCGCGCTGAAGGTGTCGCGCAGTGCGGTCGCGCCGATGCGCTGCTTGGCCGCGCCCCAGATCGCGATGCCGAAGCACAGCAGCAGTGCGACGGCCATGACGACCTCGATCATCACGCGGGCCTCGCTGCCCAGGCTTCCGAAGGGGCCCCAGTCTGGGGCGATTCCGCCGATGATGGTGTTGATGTCGCCCTTTTCGGCCGCTAGGAACATATTGAACTCACCGCCCCTTATGGGTAGTTGTGTGCCCCGGCCGAGCCGGCGTGGGGTCTGTCTCTATCTTCGCTGACGATTCCGCTTCCGCATGTCGACTGGGCGGCATTTCTTGGCGGATCTCGTACGTGTTGTGGACCACGGTGACCTGGCAGGAGGACGAGCCATGTCCATCACGGTCCATCAGGTGCCTTATGGTCACTCTGTGTATCACGCGGGTGGGCGCCGGGCAACGATCGGTAGCGGAGGCCCTTATTCCTCCGCGACGTCCTCCGCGACCTCCTCCGCGAAGTCGTCGAACTCCCCTGCCTTGACCCCCTTGAGGAACGCGTCCCACTTGGCCTGGGTGGTGACGACGACGGTCTCCGGGTCGTTGCTCTCGCGCATGTAGATCCGGCCGTCGGGGCCCGCGGCCACCTCCAGGTAGGCGCCCGCCTCCTCGTCCTCGTCGGTCGAGGCCCGCTGCCAGTCCAGCTGCGTCATCCGTGTTCCTTGGGGTTCATGGGGGGTGAGGTGCTCGAACGGGCCGGACTTTACGCGTTCCACGGGGTGCGCGGAGGGGGTGCAGGGGGCGCACGGCACCGGTCGCCCGTAGGGTTTCGGCTGGCGAGCGGCTGATTTTCGCCGTGCGTACGGAAACGCGTTCGTACCGCGGGCTGATGGGGGAGGATGGCCGGGTGCGTAAGGTCTGGCTGGGTGTCAGTGTCGGTATCGGAGTCTCTCTTTCCTTCGTCGTCCTGCTCGTTCTCGGCACCTACATGGTCGCCGCGAACCTCGCGGGCGGTGGCGGAGGCACCAGTGTCGGACTGGCGAAGGGTTCGGTCCCGGCCACGTACGCGCCGCTGATCCAGCGGTACGGGAACTCGTGCCCCGCCCTCAACCCGGCCCTGCTCGCCGCGCAGCTCTACCAGGAGAGCGGGTGGAACGCGAAGGCGCAGAGCCCGGCCAACGCCAAGGGGCTGGCGCAGTTCATTCCCGCCACCTGGGCGTCCCACGGGGTGGACGGCGACAAGGACGGCAAGCGGGACATCTGGAATCCGAACGACGCGATTCCGTCCGCGGCCGCCTACGACTGCTCGCTCGCCAAGTATGTGAAGGACGTACCGGGCAATCTGACGCACAACATGCTGGCGTCCTACAACGCGGGCGCGTACGCCGTGATCAAGTACAACGGGGTGCCGCCGTACCGCGAGACCCAGAACTACGTGAAGACCATCACCAACCTGGCCAAGAGCTTCGAGGCGCCCACGCAGACCGTGCAGCCGTCGCGGCAGTCGGCCGCGGCGATCTACTTCGCGCAGAAGCAGCTCGGCAAGCCGTATCTGTGGGGCGGCAACGGCACCCCGGAGCAGGGCGGGCGGTTCGACTGCTCGGGGCTGACGAAGGCGGCGTACAAGACGGTGGGGATCGAGCTGCCGCGCGTCGCCAACGACCAGTGGAACGCCGGGCCGCATCCCAAGCGCGATGAGCTGCTCCCCGGCGATCTGGTCTTCTTCGCCTACGATCTCGACGACCCGAGATCCATTCACCACGTGGGGATCTACGTGGGCGGCGGGAAGATGATCAACGCGCCCTACACTGGTGCGGTGATCCGCTTCGATCCCATCGACTCCCCGGACTACATCGGGGCGACGCGGGTGACCAAGGATGGCGCAAAAGCGCTGCCGAAGCCCAGCGCCGCGTGAGGATTCCCTCTGAGCTGCGACGATGGGTCACCCTTCGATAACGTCCCGGTGATCGTTGGGTAGCGAACGGAACGCCTGGCGCAATAAGGGCGTTTCCTGGAAGTGGATCGGCGGCACACCCTTCGGCATCGCTCGCCGGGGTCGTCGGTCGCGGGGAATCACGGGGGTCGGCAACGGGGGTCGGCAGCTGTACGTAGCGACAGGTGAGAGATAAGGGGCCGCGGCACATGGCTGGACTCGCACTGGACGGGTCGAACCCCGATGTCAGCCTTCTCTACGACATCAACGGGCTCGCCAAGGAAGCCCCGCACTGGTTCGACCGCGTGATGGAGTTCGTCGGCGAGTACGGGATCGTCATCGGTCTCGCCCTGGTGGGCCTCGGCGCCTGGTGGAGCGTGCGCAAGCGGGGGCAGGACGCGCCGTCCGCCGTCGCCGGGCTGATGTGGGCGCCGCTGGCCGCCGGGATCGCGCTGATCGCCAACATCCCGATCCGCGGTTTCGTCCAGCGCCCGCGGCCGTTCCGGGACCATCAGCTCGAGGTCCTGGTGGCGGGCAAGAACG
This sequence comes from Streptomyces botrytidirepellens, assembly GCF_003721215.1. Classification (NCBI taxonomy): domain Bacteria; kingdom Bacillati; phylum Actinomycetota; class Actinomycetes; order Kitasatosporales; family Streptomycetaceae; genus Streptomyces; species Streptomyces botrytidirepellens. Next base: position 422 of record NZ_RIBZ01000556.1, on the reverse strand, counting down.
ACTTCTCCTTCGTCAGCGACCACGCGACGCTGACCATGGGGCTCGCCGTCGGGGTCTTCATGGCCCACCGGCGGTACGGGCTGGCGGCGATCGGGCTCGCGCTGCTCGAGGGCTTCTGCCGCGTCTACATGGGCGTGCACTACCCGACGGACGTGATCGGCGGATTCGCGCTGGGGACCGCGGTCGCGCTGCTGCTGGCGCCGCTGGCGATGATGCTGCTGACGCCGCTCACCACCACGATCGCGGGGTCGCGGGCCGGCTGGCTGATACGGGCCGGGCGCCCCGGCCCGGCCGCCGCGGCGGGCGAGGGGGTCCCGGAGTTCCCCGAGACCCGGTCGCCGGGCACGGAGCGCGGCAGCAAGGACCTCGCGGCCTGACACACCCATACGACCGACGGGCGGCCCGGCATCACGCCGGGCCGC
>NZ_RIBZ01000553.1:0-3050 GCF_003721215.1 Streptomyces botrytidirepellens | reverse complement strand
GCCCGACCCGCGCGGCGCGCGGCGCGCCTGGCGCGAGGACGGCGGACGCCACCCGAGCCCCAACGCGGGCCCGGTGGAGGCGGCGTTCGCGGGCGCGCTGGGGGTCCGGCTGGGCGGCACGCTGGCGTACGCGGGCCGGGTCGAGCACCGCCCGGTGCTGAACCCGGGCGGCCGTCCCGTGACGGCGGCCGACATTCCGCGGGCGATCCGCCTCTCGCGGCGGGTGTCGGCGCTCGCCCTGCTCGCCACCGTCGTGGGCCGTTCCGGAGCCGGTGGGGGCCCCGGAGCCGATCAGGAAAGGGTGAACCGATGACCCTGGGGGGCGGACTGCTCATCGCGGGAACGACCTCGGACGCCGGGAAGAGCGTCGTCACGGCGGGCATATGCCGCTGGCTGGCGCGCAAAGGGCTCCGGGTCGCCCCGTTCAAGGCGCAGAACATGTCGCTCAACTCCTTCGTCACCCGGGAGGGCGCCGAGATCGGGCGCGCCCAGGCGATGCAGGCCGCGGCCGCGCGCGTCGAACCGAGCGCCCTGATGAACCCGGTCCTGCTGAAGCCGGGCAGCGACCGCAGCAGCCAGGTGGTGCTGCTCGGCAAGCCGGTGGGCGAGATGAGCGCGCGCGGGTATTACGGGGGGTCTGGGGGGTCGTCCCCCGAGGAAAGGCTGCACTCGGAGCGGCGCCGCGAAGGGCTGCTGGAGACCGTCACCGACTGCCTGAGCGAGCTGCGGCGCACGCATGACGCGGTGATCTGCGAGGGCGCGGGCAGCCCGGCCGAGATCAATCTGCGCCGCACCGACATCGTCAACCTCGGTCTTGCCCGGGCCGCGGGGCTGCCGGTCGTCGTGGTCGGGGACATCGACCGCGGCGGCGTCTTCGCGTCCTTCTTCGGCACGACCGCGCTGCTGTCCCGCGAGGACCAGCGGCACATCGCCGCCTATGTGGTGAACAAGTTCCGCGGCGATGTGAGCCTGCTGGAACCCGGTCTGGACATGCTCCGCGACCTCACCGGACGGCCGACCGTCGGTGTGCTGCCGTACGCGCACGGCCTCGGCATCGACGAGGAGGACGGGCTGCGCGTCTCGCTGCGCGGCACCGTGCGCGAGAGCGTCGTCGCACCGCCGCACGGCGCGGACGTGCTGCGGGTCGCGGTGGCCGCCGTACCGCTCATGTCCAACTTCACCGACGTGGACGCGCTGGCCGCCGAGCCGGGCGTGATCGTGCGCTTCGTGGACCGCCCGGAGGAGCTGGCCGACGCCGATCTGGTGGTGCTGCCGGGCACCCGGGGCACCGTGAAGGCGCTGGAGTGGCTGCGCGAGCGCGGTCTCGCCGACGCGATCGCGCGGCGTGCCGCGGAGGGGCGGCCGGTGCTCGGGCTCTGCGGCGGCTTCCAGGCGCTGGGCTACGCGATCGAGGACGAGGTCGAGTCGAAGGCCGGGGCGGTCGAGGGCCTCGGGCTGCTGCCCGTACGGGTCCGCTTCGCTGCCGACAAGACCCTGGCCCGGCCGGTGGGCGAGGCGCTGGGTGAACCGGTGGCGGGCTACGAGATCCACCACGGGGTCGCCGAACTGCTCCACGGGGGCGACGAACCGTTCCTGGACGGCTGCCGGGTGGGCCCGGTGTGGGGCACCCACTGGCACGGCTCGCTGGAGAGCGACGGCTTCCGCCGCGCCTTCCTGCGGCGGGTCGCGGAGGCGGCGGGCCGGGCGTTCGTGCCCGCGCCGGACACCCGCTTCGGGGAGTTGCGCGAGGAGCAGCTGGACCGGCTGGGCGATCTGATCGAGGAGCACGCGGACACGGACGCGCTGCTGAGGCTCATCGAGGGCGGCGTACCGGACGGGCTGCCCTTCGTGCCGCCCGGGGCGCCGGGAGGAACGGATTGAGCACGACAAGACGCGAGCCCGCACGCACCGTAGGAGGTACCGAAGCATGACCACCGCTGCCTACCCGTTCACCGCGGTCGTCGGAATGGACGACATGCGGCTCGCCCTGCTCCTCAACGCGGTCTCGCCCGCCGTGGGCGGGGTCCTGGTGCGCGGCGAGAAGGGCACGGCCAAGTCGACGGCCGTGCGCGCGCTGTCCACGCTGCTGCCGCCGGTCGACGTCGTCCCCGGGTGCCGCTTCTCGTGTGATCCGGCCGCGCCCGATCCGGGCTGCCCGGACGGTCCGCACGAGACCGCCCCCGGGGACGCGCGCCCCGCGCGGATGGTGGAGCTGCCGGTCGGCGCGTCCGAGGACCGCCTCGTCGGGTCGCTGGACATCGAGCGGGCGCTGTCGGACGGGGTCAAGGCGTTCGAGCCGGGGCTGCTCGCGGACGCGCACCGCGGGGTGCTGTACGTCGACGAGGTCAACCTGCTGCACGACCACCTGATCGACCTGCTGCTCGACGCGGCCGCCATGGGCGCCTCCTATGTGGAGCGCGAGGGCGTCTCCGTACGGCACGCCGCGCGCTTCCTGCTGGTGGGCACCATGAACCCGGAGGAGGGCGAGCTGCGGCCGCAGCTGCTGGACCGCTTCGGGCTCACCGTCGAGGTCACGGCGTCGCGGGACACCGAGGAGCGGGTCGAGGTGGTGCGCCGGAGGCTGGCGTACGACGAGGACCCGGCCGGGTTCGCCGCGCGCTGGGCGCGCGAGGAGGGCGAGCTGCGGGACCGCATAGCGGCGGCGCGCGCCCTGCTGCCCGCCGTCCGGCTGGGCGACCGCGCGCTGCGGCAGATCGCGGCGGTGTGCGCGGCGTTCGAGGTGGACGGGATGCGCGCGGACATCGTGACGGCGCGTACGGCGACGGCGCTGGCCGCCTGGGCGGGCCGGACGGACGTGCGGACCGAGGACGTACGGCAGGCCGCGCTCCTGTCGCTCCCCCACCGGCGTCGGCGGGCGCCGTTCGACGCGCCGGGGCTGGACGAGGACAAGCTGGACGAGGTGCTGCGGCAGTTCGAGGACGAGGAGCCGGAGCCCGAGCCGGAACCCTCAGATGCTGATGAGGGCCCCGATGACGACCCCGACGGACCGGGCGGGGGCGGAGGGTCCGGCGGCGGGGACGGCCCCGACG
>NZ_RIBZ01000557.1:0-3049 GCF_003721215.1 Streptomyces botrytidirepellens | reverse complement strand
GACGAGATGGCGTCCCGGCCCTCGACAACCAGCTCCCACAGACCCTCCGGCGACCGCACCCCACCCGGGAAACGGCACCCCATCCCCACGATCGCGATCGGCTCGCTGCTCTTCGCCTCGACATCCCGCAGCCGCGACCGGGTCTTCTGGAGATCCGTCGTCACCTTGCGCAGGTACTCAACGAGCTCGTTCTGGTTCGCCATCTTCTCGCACCTATCGGCTGGATCGGGATCAGGAGTTTCCGAGCTCGGAGTCGATGAACCGCATCAGCTCGTCGGCGGACGCGCCGGTGAGGTCGCTCGTGGCGGACACCGGCCTGGCGTCCAGTTCGGCGAGCCGGTCCAACAGCGAGCTGAGCCGGGTGGCCAGGGCGACGCGGGTCTCCGTGTCGGTCAGCACCGACAGCGCCTTGGCCTCCAGACGGCCGAAGTCCTCCAACACCGGACCGTCGTTCCCGGGCCCCTCGTCGAGGTCGATCACCGTACGCAAATAGCCGGCCAGGGCATGGGGCGTCGGGTGGTCGAAGACCAGCGCCACCGGCAGCCTGGACGTGCTGTAGTCGGCCAGCTTGTTGCGCAGTTCAACCGACATCAGGGAGTCGAAGCCGAGTTCGGTCAGCGCCCGATCCGGGTCGATCCGCAGGGGGTCGGGGTGCTTGATGACCTCGCCGATGTGGCCGCGCACGACGTCGACCAGCAGCGCATGGCGCTCCTCCTCGGGCAGCGCGGCGAGCCGCTGGGCCAGCGGCGTGCCCCGGCCGGCGGCGGCCGGCCGCTCGGTGGCCTCCTCGAAGCCGGCCAGCAGCGGGCTCGGCCGGGACGCGGTGAACGCAGGCAGGAACCGCGACCAGTCGACATCCACCACAACGCTGTCCGTGCCGGTTCCGGCGACACCGTCCAGCGCCTTGAGCGCCGCCGGCACGGTCAGCGGGGTCAGGCCCCGCCTGCGCAGCTCGCGTTCGAGGTGCTCCTCGACCATGCCGCCGCCCGACCAGGGGCCCCAAGCGACGGCCGTGGCCGTCCGGCCGCTCTCCCGGCGGCGGCGGGCGAGCGTGTCCAGGCAGGCGTTGCCCGCGGCGTAGGCCGCCTGTCCGGCGGCTCCCCAGATGCCGGAGATGGACGAGAAGACGATGAAGTCATCCAGGTCGGGCAGGAGTTCGTCGAGGATCAGCGCACCCCGAACCTTCGCGGCCATGCCGTCGTGCAGATCATCGGTGCCGGTGTCGGCGATCGGCGCGTCGCTGACCACGCCCGCGGCGTGCACGACGGTACGCACCGGTGTGCCCTCGGCGTCGAGCGAGGAGACGAGCGCGGCCATGGCGGACCGGTCGGTGACGTCCGCCGCGACGATGTCGACGGAGGCGCCCGCGGCGGTCAGCTCCGCCAGCAGTTCCCGGGACCCCTGCGCCTCCGTGCCACGGCGGGAGACCAGCACCAGCCGGCTGACCCGGCGCGCGGCCAGGTGCCGGGCGACATGGCCACCGAGACCGCCCGTGCCGCCCGTGATCAGCACCGTGCCGGACGGCGCCCACTCCCGGGCCGTGCCGCCCATGACAGGTACGATCCGCCGGGCCCACAGCTTCCCGTCACGTACGGCGAGCTGGTCCTCGGCTCCCCCGAGGGGCTCACCGGATCCACCGGCCTCACCGGACAGCACCGAGGTCAGAACCGCCCGGTCGGCCGCGTCGAGACCGCTGGGCACGTCGATCAGACCACGCCACCGTTTCGGCTGTTCCAGGGCCGCGACCCGGCCCAGCCCCCAGACTCCCCCGGCATCCACGTCGGCCGCCGGGTCCGCCGTGCCGACACCCACGGCACCGGAGGTGACACACCACACGGGCGCGTCGATGTCCGCGCTCTCGCGCAGCGCCGTCAGCAGGGTGTCGGCCGCGCCGGCCAGGACCAGCACACCGTCCGGCGAGACGGAGGGGTCCCAGGTGCCGAGACCGACCACGTTCTCGAACAATGCGCTCAGCTCGGCACGTTCGTCACCCAGCAGCAGCCAGGTGCCCGGGACGGTGGCCGGCCCGGCGGCCGGGTCCACCCGTTCCCAGGCGACCTCGTACCGGCCGACGGTCGGGTCGGTGGTCTGCGCGCTTTCGAGTTGCGCGCGCTCCACCGGCCGTACGGTCAGCGAGTCCATGATGACGACGACGTTGCCGGCCGGGTCGGCGGCCAGCACGCTGATCTGCCCGTCCGCGGTGTTCAGCCGTACCCGCAGCCGGTCGGCGCCGGAGGACAGCAGGGACACGCCCGCGAACGAGAACGGCAGCTTGACCTCCTGCGGGTCATAGGTGCGGCCCGCGACCAGCAGAGCGTGCAGCGAGGCGTCGAGCAACGCGGGGTGCGCGCCGAACGTGGTGGGCTGCCCCGCGGGGAGCACGACCTCCGCGAACAGTTCGTCTCCGTCCGCCCACACGCCGGTGACCGCGCGGAACACCGGGCCGTAGTCGTAGCCACGCTCGGCGAGGTCGGAGTAGAGGGCGCCGACGGGGACGGCCGTGGTGCCCGCGGGCGGCCACGCGCCGACCGCCCAGTCGGCCGCCGGCGCGAACTCCGTCGTCCGGCGTGGGCCGAGCACACCGGTGGCGTGCAGCGTCCAGTCTCCGCCCGCACCACGGGAACGAATGCGCAGCTCGCGTTCGGTGTCCTCGGGACCGATCCACACCTGGAGGTCACGCGGCTTCCCGCCCGGGAAGACCAGCGGTGCGCGCAGGACCAGTTCGGCGACCGACTCTGCACCCACCACGCGGGCCGCTTCCAAAGCCAGCTCCACGAAGCCGGTGCCCGGCAACAGCAGCGTCCCCATGACCTTGTGATCCGACAGCCAGGGATTGTTCGCCGTCGACAGTCGGCCCGAGAGCACGACGCCGCCCGAGCCCGGAAGGTCGGTGCGCGCCGACAGCATCGGGTGCTTCAGCGGGTCGCTGCCGGTGCCCTCGCTCTCCGGCGCGGGCGGTGCCGTCAGCCAGTAGCTTTGGTGCTGGAAGGCATACGTCGGCAGCGGAACGGGCCGGCCGGTCCCCAGCACGGCCGCCCAGTCCGGAGCG
>NZ_RIBZ01000549.1:0-2901 GCF_003721215.1 Streptomyces botrytidirepellens | reverse complement strand
GTCCGGCGGCTCGCCGGGCCCCCTGGTACGCCCGGTCCCCCCGACCCCGGCCCGCCGCCCGACCCTGACCACGGCCCCCGCCGCCGTACAACGCCGCGCCCTGCGAACGGCGCCTGCGGCGCCTGGGGGTACGGGTCCGGGTGCGCCGACGACGGGTACGCCCGCCGCGCGCCCCGCTGCTCCGTCGGCGCCCGTTCCGGAAGCGTCCGACTCCGCCCCGGCCCCGGAGGCCTCTGCCCCGGCGGCGCGGGGGAGTGGGCCGGGCGGGCGCGCTCAACTGCCCGCGGCCCCCGAGCCTTTGCAGTCGGCTGCGGTGCAGCGGCCGGGTCCCGGTGGGCCTGGTCCGGGGGGTGCGTCGACGCCTGGGGCGCCTGCGTCGGGGTTGCCTGCTGCGCGTCCCGTTCAGCGGCGGGGGGTTGGTCCGTCGGGTTCGGCGCCTGCCGGGCCTGCGGGTTCCGAGTCTGCGCAGTTGCCTGTGGTGCAGCGGCCCGGTCCCGGGGGTGCGCCGACGCCTGGCGCGCCCGTGTCGGCGTCGCCCGCTGAGCGTCCGGTCCAGCGGCGGGCCGCTGGTCCGTCGGCGCCCGACTCCGTTCCGGGCCCGGCGGCCTCTGCCCAAGCGGAGTCCGCCCCGGCGCCTGCCGCGCCCATGGCCCCCGAGCTTCCGCAGTCGCCTGCGGCGCAGCGGCCGGGTCCCGGCGGGCCTGGCCCCGGGGGTGCGGGTCTGGGGGCACCGACGACCGGTACGCCCGCTGCGCGTCCCGTTCAGCGGCGTGCCGTTGGTCCCTCGGGTGCGGCGGCCTCTGGTCAAGCGGCGTCCGCCCCGGCGCCAGCGGCCCCGGCATCGGTGCCTGCTCCTGCGGCGCCCATGACCCCCGAGCTTCCGCAGTCCCGCGCGGTCCAACGGCGCGGCCCCGGCCCCGGGGGTACGGGCCTGGGCGCGCCGACGACCGGTACGCCCGCGTCGACAGCGGTTGGTCCTTCTGACTCGGCGCCTGCTCCGGCACCGGACGCGGTGTGGGGGAGTGGGCCGGGCGGGGGCGTTCCGGCGCCTGCCGTGCCTGGGCAGTCGCCCGCGGTGCAGCGGTCGGGCAGCCCTGACCCTGGGGGCGCGCCGACGCCTGGTACGCCCGCGTCGGCGTCGCCTGCTGCGCGCCCCGTTCAGCGGCGGGCCGCTGGTCCGTCGGGTTCGGGTCCGGCGTCCGATTCTGCTCCGGCCCCGGGGGCGTCTGCTCAAGCGCCAGCGACCCCGGCGTCTGCCGTGTCTGCGCAGTCGCCCGTGGTGCAGCGGCCCGGTCCCGGTGCCCCTGGGCCCGGGGGCGCGCCGACGACGGGCACGCCTCCCTCGGCGTCGCCCGCTGCGCGTCCTGTTCAGCGGCGGGCCGCTGCCCCGTCTGACTCGACGCCAGCCCCGGTACCGGACGCGGTGCGGGGGAGTGAGCCGGGCGGGGGCGCTCCGACGCTTGCGGTGCAGCCGCCCGGTCCCGGTGGCCTCGGCGCCAAGGGCACGGGCCTGGGTGCGCCGACGACTGGCGCGCCTGCCGAGCGTCCGGTGCAGCGGCGCGCGCCCGGTGGCCCTGGCCCCGGGGGTACGGGTCTGGGTGCGCCGACGACTGGTACGCCCGCTGGGCGTCCGGTCCAGCGGCGGGCCGTTGGCCCGTCGGCTCCGCCCCCGGCACCTGCCGCCCCCGCGGCCCCCGAGCCTTCATCGCCGCCCGTGGTCGAGCGGCGCGGGCCTGGCCCCGGGGGGGCGGGCTTAGGTGCACCGACCGCGGGTGTGCCGTCCGGCCGTCGGCGTCCGGGGCTGGGCTCGCCCCTGTCCTCGCCTCCCGCCCCGTCGGCACCGCCGGTCATCGAGACGGGCGGCAGACCGATGCCGTCGCAGCAGCCGCCCGTACAGCGCGCGGTCGCGCCTTCCGGCTCGCCTCTGCCGGTCGTACGGCCCAAGGAAGCGACGCTTCCGCCGCCCGTACCCCTGGAGACCGCACCGGCGGTGCAGCGGACGGAAGTTGAACGCCGTCCGGCCCCGGCCTCGATGCCCCTGGCACCGGCACGGGCGCTGACCTCCGCGTTGCCGACGACGCCTTCGCCCGGTGCCGCGGCCGTACAGCGCAGCGCTGTGCCAACGGCGGTGCCGCTGCGTCGCGTCGGCACGGGCAGCGCGCTGCCGCCGCAGGGTTCGACGACCGGTCGCGGTCTCCCACCCGCCCCGCCGGTACAGCGCGCGGCGGATGCCGGACCTGCGTCCTCGCCCGGGCTGATCGGCCGCGCGATGCGGCGCCTTTCCGGCCGCCCGGCAGCGCCGGGGAAGTCGGACGCCGGTGCGGCCCCTCAGCCTGCCGAGGAGTCGGCGCGGGGAACCGGGAGCGGGCCCGCACCAGCGGGACGCCCGACCGAGGGCCGTACGCCCGGTACGGCGGCGACGCCGCCGGTCCCGCCCGTGTCGACGGGCGCCGGGGGCGGACCCGCACCGGTGGGACCCGGGGCGGGGACCGGTGCGGCGTTCCCGCAGGCTCCCTCGTCCGCGTCGTCTTCCACCCCGCCGGTGCAGCGCGCGATGCGCTCGCCTGGTAATGCCCAACCGCCCAAGCCGTCCGTGCCGTTGGGGCGGCCGACTGAGGGTCGTGCGCCCGGGGCGCCGTCCCCGCAGGCTCCGTCGTCCGCGTCGCCCGCCGCCCCACCGGTGCAGCGCGCCGTATCACCGCAGGCGCCGTTCCCGTCCGTACCGGCGGGTCCGGGGAGCGGGTCCGCGCCGATGGGCCCTACGCCGGGGGTGCCCGGGATGCGGGGGCCCGCGTCCGCGCAGGCTCCGTTGGCCGCGTCGCACGTGCCGTCGGATGCGGGCGGCGGCGGGCCCGTTCGGAGGGGGCTGCCGACCCATGGGGCGCCCGCGCCGGTGCAGCG
>NZ_RIBZ01000552.1:0-2830 GCF_003721215.1 Streptomyces botrytidirepellens | reverse complement strand
TGACGGGGGTGCGCGGCCGGGCCGTTGTCAGTGCCGCGGGCTACCGTCAATTAGGTTGGTGGGCAACGGGGGCCAGGCACCGATGAGAAGTGGGCTGATGTCCGAGATGAACGCAGAAGGCCGCACCAGGCTCGATCAGCTGCCGGAGTGGAGCGCACTGGCCGAGCACCGCAAGGCGCTGGGCGACGCGCATCTGCGCGAGCTGTTCGCAAACGACCCGGAGCGCGCGAGCAGGTTCACGCTCCAGGTCGGCGATCTCCATGTCGACTACTCCAAGAACCTGGTGACGGACGAGACGCTGCGGTTGCTGCGCGAGCTGGCGTCGGCGACCGGAGTGACCGCCCTGCGGGACGCGATGTTCCGCGGTCACAAGATCAACACCACCGAGAACCGCGCGGTGCTCCACACCGCGCTGCGCGCGCCCCGCTCGGCGGTCATCACGGTGGACGGCGAGGACGTCGTCCCCGAGGTGCACGCGGTCCTCACCAAGATGAGCGTGTTCGCCGACCGGATCCGGGCCCGCGACTGGCACGGCCACACCGGCATGCCCATCAAGAACATCGTCAACATCGGCATCGGCGGCTCCGACCTGGGCCCGGCGATGGCGTACGAGGCGCTGCGCGCCTACACCGACCGCGGGCTGGTGTTCCGCTTCGTCTCCAATGTGGACGGCGCCGATCTCCATGAGGCGGTGCGCGACCTGGACCCGGCGGAGACGCTGTTCATCGTCGCCTCCAAGACCTTCACCACCATCGAGACCATCACCAACGCCGTCTCCGCCCGCGAGTGGCTGCTGAGCGGGCTCGGGGCCGGCGAGGAGGCCGTCGCGAAGCACTTCGTGGCGGTGTCGACCGCCGCGGAGAAGGTCGCCGAGTTCGGCATCAACACGGACAACATGTTCGAGTTCTGGGACTGGGTCGGCGGCCGGTATTCCTACGACTCGGCGATCGGCCTCTCCCTGATGATCGCCATCGGCCCGGACTGCTTCCGCGAGATGCTGGCCGGGTTCCACCTCGTGGACGAGCACTTCACCACCGCCCCGCCGGAGCAGAACGTACCGCTGCTGCTCGGCCTGCTGGGCGTCTGGTACGGCGACTTCCACGACGCCCAGGCGCACGCCGTCCTGCCCTACAGCCACTACCTGTCCAAGTTCACCGCCTACCTCCAGCAGCTGGACATGGAGTCCAACGGCAAGTCGGTGGACCGGGAGGGCGAGCCGGTGCGCTGGCAGACCGGCCCGGTGGTCTGGGGCACCCCCGGCACCAACGGCCAGCACGCCTACTACCAGCTGCTCCACCAGGGCACCAAGCTGATCCCGGCCGATCTGATCGGCTTCGCCAAGCCGGTGGACGACCTGCGGCCCGGGCTGGTCGCCCAGCACGATCTGCTGATGGCCAACCTCTTCGCCCAGGGGCAGGCGCTGGCCTTCGGTAAGACGCCGGAAGAGGTCGCCGCCGAGGGCGTGCCCGCGGAGCTGGTGCCGCACAAGACCTTCCAGGGCAACCGCCCCACCACCACCATCCTGGCCGCCGAGCTGAGCCCCTCCGTGCTCGGCCAGCTGATCGCGCTCTACGAGCACAAGGTGTTCGTGCAGGGCGCCATCTGGAACATCGACTCCTTCGACCAGTGGGGCGTCGAGCTGGGCAAGGTGCTCGCCAAGCGGGTCGAGCCCGCGCTGACCGAGGGCGCCGAGGTGCCGGGGCTCGATGCCTCCACCGCCCGTCTCGTCGCCACGTACCGCTCGCTGCGCGGCCGCTGAGAGGCTCCTGAACGCAGCGATCCCCCGTGCGCACGCAGGCGCACGGGGGACCGCTGGGTGAAAGAGCCTTACGGCGAGGCCGGTGGGTACAGCTCGCGCGGCAGACCGCTCGCCGCCGCCCGGTCCAGCAGCCACAGGGTGCGGCTGCGGCCGTACGCGCCCGCCGCCGGGGCCTGGATCTCCCCGGCGCCCGACAGGGCGATGGTCACCGCCTTCGCCTTGTCCTCACCGGCGGCCAGCAGCCACACCTCCCGCGCCGCGCGGATCGCGGGCAGCGTCAGCGAGACCCGGGTCGGCGGCGGCTTGGGCGCGCCCCGCACCGCGACCACCGTCCGCTCGGTCTCCCGGACGCCCGGCAGCTCGGGGAAGAGCGAGGCCACATGGGTGTCCGGGCCGACGCCCAGCAGCAGCACGTCGAAGGACGGCGCCGCGCCGTGGTTCTCCGGTCGCGCGGCGCGGCCCAGCTCGATGCCGTACGCCTCCGCTGCGGCCTCCACATCGCCGCCGTGCGGACCGTCGGACGCGGGCATCGGGTGTACCCGCGCCGGGTCCAGGTCGACCGCGTCCAGCAGCGCCTCCCGGGCCTGGGTGACGTTGCGGTCGGGGTGGCCGTCCGGCAGGAACCGCTCGTCGCCCCACCACAGGTCCAGCCGCGACCAGTCCACCGCGTCGCGCGCGGGGGACGTGGCGAGGGCGGCCAGCAGGCCGTTGCCGTTGCGGCCGCCGGTCAGGACGACGGAGGCGGAGCCCCGGGCGGCCTGGGCGTCCACGATCTTCGTGATCAGCCGGGCCGCGGCCGCCTGGGCCATCAGCTCCTTGTCGCGGTGGACGACGACCTGCGGAGCGCTCACTTCTCCGCCTTTCCGTTGCCCTTTCCCTCGGCCTTTCCGCCCGGCTTCAGGTCCGAGGGCTTCGGAGCCTGAGGGGCCGAAGGGGCTGAAGGCGCCGAAGGGGCCGAAGGGGCCGCCGGTGGCTGGGCTGGGGCCTGCGGCGGGGCGGGGGTGTTCGTCGGGGACGGAGCCGTGCCCGGGTCGCGCGTCGGCAGCGGCGGCCGGGGCGGGGCCGGGGGCG